>DASXGF010000416.1:0-1618 GCA_036489275.1 Myxococcaceae bacterium
GGGCGACCCCATCCCCGTGGGCGGCGCCATTCCCAGCGGCTCGTCGGGCGACCTCACCGCGCTCCTCAAGTCGGGCGGGGCGCTGATGGACAACCTGCTGGCCGCCAGCGAGAACGTCAAGAAGCTGAGCGACGCCTTCGCCGACCCGGCGGTGGCGAAGGACCTCACTGCCGCCATCTCCAGCAGCCGGAGCATCCTGCAGGGGATCGAGAAGGGGAACGGCGTGCTCCACACGCTCATCTACGACCCGAAGGGCGCGGGGGAGACCCACCGCCTCCTGGTCAAGCTGGCCGACGTCTCGGTCCAGGCGGAGCGGGCGCTGGAGCAGGTGAGCCTGGTGCTGGAGTCCGCGCGCAAGGGAGACGGCGCCCTGCACGCGCTCCTCTACGACCCGAAGGCCGGCAAGGCGGTGGGCCAGCTCGGCGACGCGGCCGGGGAGATCTCCGTCCTCCTCCATGACGCCCGCACCAGCGAGAACGGCGCCATCCACCAGCTGGTCTACGGCGACGCCCGGAACCTCTTCCAGAACCTGGGGGCGATGTCCGAGGACCTCCGGGTCATCACCGGGAAGATCCGGGGCGGGGAAGGGACCCTCGGCGCCCTGGTGGTCGACCCGAGCGTCTACGACGACCTGCGCACCGTGCTGGGCAACGTGAAGCGGAACAAGGTCCTTCAAGAGCTGGTGCGCATCACCGTCAGCAACAAGGGTGGGCTCGAGCAGGCCGGAAAGCCCACCGATGGGACTCCGCCGAGCAGCGTCTCCCAGCCTCCACCGCCTCCGCCGTCCACGTCGCGCACGGACGCCGCGCGATGACCGGAGAGGAGCTCGCGGCGCCGCCGGCCCCGGTCGGCTGGGTGCTCCGGCTCGGAGCTCGCACCGCCCTGGCCGCGGTGCTCCCGCTCGGAGTCCTCGGGGGCGTCCTCGCGGTCTCCCGCGCTGCGTGGAGCGTCCTCTGGCCCGCGCTCTTTCAGGCCAATCCGGCGCTCCGCCTCGGAGGGACGCTCCTGGTCTCGGGCCTCGGGCTCCTCGCCCTGGCTTCGATGGCGCGGGCGGTGGTGCTGGCGGTGGCGGTGCAGGGTGGGGCCGTCCGCATTCGCTCGGGCTCGGCGCGGCCGGACATCTCTCCGGCGCGGGCCGGGCTCCGCGGAATCGCCTGGGCTGCGGCGGCGGTCGTCGTCGACCAGGTGCTCGACGTGTGGTTCTGGGGCGTGCTGGTGGCGAGCGGGGTGGCGGTGGTCCTCGGAGGTCCCCTCGTCTCGCTGAGCGGTGTCGCCGGCGTGGCGCTCGTCCTCACCCTCGGCCTCTTCCTCGTCCCGGCCGCGTCGCTGTGGCTGGAGCTGGGCCTGGTCGTCTCGGTGACCCGCCCGGCGCGGTTCTCCGAGGCCGCCGGGGTGGCGCTGCGCACGCTCGGTGCCCGTCCCGGCGCGGTCGTGCTCCTCTGGATGGTGACCGCGCTCCCGGCACGGTTCCTCGCCGCCGGGATCCTCGTGCTGACGGCCGGCGCGTCCGGTCCCGGGTGGGCTGCGTCGGCAGCGGCCGGGGTCGCCTTGCTGCTGACATCCCTGGTCGAGGCGATGGCGACGCTGATCCGCCTCGACGCGCTGGCGGCCCTCGTGC
>DASXGF010000433.1:0-9711 GCA_036489275.1 Myxococcaceae bacterium
CTCCACCTGGTGCCCGCCGATGATGTCCTGGCGGAAGATGCCGAACTCGTAGCGGATGCCGTAGCCCATCCCCGGGTAGCCGTGGGTGGCCATCGAGTCGAGGAAGCAGGCCGCGAGCCGGCCGAGGCCGCCGTTGCCCAGCCCCGCATCCAGCTCGAGGTCGATGAGGCCGTCGAGATCGACCCCCGCACCGCGCAGGCCCTCGCGTGCGGCGTCGAGCAGCCCGGTGGCGATGAGGTTGTTCCCCAGCGCGCGGCCGAGGAGGTACTCGGCCGAGAGGTAGTACGCGCGCTTCGGGTCGAGCGAGCGATAGGCGCGCTTGGTGGCGACCCAGCGCTCGGCGAGCCGGTCCCGCGCGGCCATGGCCACGGCCTGGAACTTGTCCCACGGCGTGGCGCGGTCGAATCCCTGTCCCCGGGTGTACTGCACGTGCGCGAGGAACGAGCGCTCGAGTGCGTGGGGATCGCTGCGAAGGTGCGGCACCGCCGGCGTGGACGCGGGCGTCTCGGGAACGAGGCGGACGGGGCTGTCGCTCATCGGCGGGCGGGGACTCTACCGCCGCTGGAGCGGCCCGGGCGGCGGCACCTGGGTGGGTTCACTCCACGAGAGTCGGCCGGACGCCGAAGCCGTGGGACCAAGGTCTCATGCCGGGATGGTCCCCTGCTGTCCGGACCGCTCGCTAGAGTTCCGAAAGGTTCCTGCCTCGAGGGTCATGATGCGTCGTTCCTCCCATCCGTCCTCTGAGGTGCCAGCCGGGGGCTTCCCGGAGGGCACGGCCGACGGAACGGCCACGGTCAGCCGCCGCGACCTGCTCCGACTCACCGTCCGGGGCGGTGCCGGCGGTCTCGCCTTGATCGGCCTGGTGGACGTCCCCGCGGCCCGGGCGGCGACCGAATCGATGAAGCTCTCCGAGGTCGGCGAGTTCACCACCTCCTGCAACTTCTGCTCGTGCGGCTGCGGGATGGTGGCCACCGTCCGCGACGGGAAGCTCATCACCATGGAGGGCGACGTCGACCACATCGTGAGCCGGGGCTCACTGTGCGTCAAAGGCATCTCCATGTTCGCGACGCACGCGTCGCCGAAGCGCCTGACGACCCCGCTCTACCGTGCGCCGGGGAGCGATCGGTGGGAGGAGCTGAGCTGGAAGGACGCGGCCGAGCGGGTCGCGCGGAAGATCAAGAAGGTCCGCGACGAGACCTGGATCGCGACCGAGAAGGTCGGCGGCGTGGAGGTCCCGGTCAACCGGACGGACGCGATGGCCTTCCTGGGAGGCGCCCAGAACACCAACGAGGAGTGCTACCTCTTCCAGAAGGCGGCTCGCCTCCTCGGGATGGCCTTCGTCGAGCACCAGGCTCGACTTTGACACAGCCCAACGGTCCCCGGTCTGGGGGCCGCGTTCGGTCGGGGGGCGATGACCAACCACTGGGTCGACATGCAGCATGCTCGGGCGATCCTGGTCGAGGGCAGCAACGTCGCCGAGAACCACCCGATGGCCTTCAAGTGGATCCGCGTGGCCCAGGAGCACGGGGCGAAGATCATCCACGTCGACCCCCGGTACACCCGGACGTCCGCGACGGCGGACATGTATGCCCGCATCCGTCCGGGCACCGACGCCGCGCTGCTGAACACGATGATCAACCACATCCTCGTCCACAAGCTGTACGACGAGGACTTCGTCACCACCCACACCAACGCGCTCTTCCTCGGCGACGTGGAGTTCGGCTTCAAGGACGGCCTCTTCTCCGGGTTCGACGAGGAGAAGCACGCCTACGACACGAAGACCTGGGGCTATCAGCTCGACCGCAAGGGCCAGCCGCGGCGGGCGAAGAGCCTGGATGATCCTCACTGCATCTTCACCCGGCTGAGGACCTTCGTCTCGCGCTACACGCTCGAGATGGGGGAGCGAATCACCGGCATCCCCGCGGCGCAGATCCAAGAGATCGCCGAGACGATGGCGAAGAACCGCCCGGGGACCATCCTCTACGCCCTCGGCATGACCCAGCACACCACCGGGGTGCAGGGGATCCGGGGGTTCACCATCCTCCAGCTGCTGCTCGGCAACCTGGGCAAGCCGGGCAGCGGGGTGAACGCGCTCCGGGGCGAGCCGAACGTGCAGGGCGCCTGTGACATGGGGGTGCTCAACAACTACCTGCCGGGCTACATGGATTATCCGTCCGCCACCGAGCCCACGCTCGAGGCGTGGACGAGGAAGAACGGCACCGGGGACCGCCGCTTCCTCGTCAACATGCTCAAGGCCTTCTTCGGGGATGCGGCCACCCCCGAGAACGACTTCGGCTACGCCTGGTTGCCGAAGAAGGGCACGGGGAAGAACTACAACACGCTGTCGATCTTCGAGGACGCCCTGGCGGGCAAGATGAAGCTGGTGTGGATGATCGGGCAGAACCCCGCCGTCACCACGCCCAATCTGAAGATGACCTTCGACGGCCTGGACAAGCTCGAGACGCTCGTCCTCCAGGAGATCTGGGAGACGGAGACCGCGGCCTTCTGGAAGCGCCCCGGCGTGGATCCGAAGTCCATCCAGACCGAGGTCTTCCTGCTGCCCGCCGCCTTCTTCATGGAGAAGAACGGGACCATCACCAATTCGGGTGGCCTCATCCAGTGGCGCCACGCCGCGGTCAAGCCACCCGGGAAGGCGCTGCCCGACGGCGAGGTCGTCGACTACGTCTTCCGGCGCGTGCGCGACCTCGTCCACGAGTCGAGGGCCCCCAAGGACGACATCGTCAAGAAGGCGGCCTGGACCTACCTCTCCGCCGAGGACGTGCTGAAGGAGATGAACGGGTTCGCGCTGCGGGACCTCCCGGACTCGAAGCTGAAGGCCGGCGAGCTCGTGACCAAGGTGGGGGACCTCAAGCCGGACGGCTCGACCTCTTCGGGCGCCTGGCTCTACGCGGGCGTCTTCGCCGGCGGGGTCAACCACTCGAAGCGTCGCGACTCGAAGACCGATCCCGGAGGGCTCGGGATCTATCCGAACTTCGCCTGGACCTGGCCGAACAACATGCGCGTCCTCTACAACCGGGCGTCCTGCGATCGGAACGGCAAGCCGTATCCGGACTCGAAGCCGCTCGTCTGGTGGGACGAGCAGGCCAAGCGCTGGACGGGATACGACGTCCCGGACGTGCCCAAGCTGACCGACGGGCCCAGCACACCGAACGGCCAGCGCGCCTTCCACATGAACGCCGAAGGAGTCGGCCGGCTCTTCGCCGCGGTGTACCAGGATCCGGATCTTTCCGTCGACACGAAGGAAAGGGACAGCCCGGTTCCGCGCGACGTCGGCTACGTGCCCAAGGATGGTCCGCTGCCGGAGATGTACGAGCCGGTCGAGACCCCGGTGGAGAACGTCCTGCATCCCAAGGTCTCGCACAACCCGACGCTCAAGTACCCGCGGGTCAAGTCCCATCAGCCGATCGGAACGGTGGCCGAGTTTCCCTACGTCCTGATGACCTCCACGGTCGCCGAGCACTGGTGCGCGGGCTCGACCACCCGGAACATCCCCTGGCTCAACGAGCTGGTGCCGGAGGCGGTGGTCGAGCTGCCGGAGAGCCTGGGACGGAAGCTCTCGGTGAAGACCGGAGACTGGGTGAAGGTCTCCTCGGCCCGAGGGGAGCTCACGGTCAAGGCCCTGGTCACCCCGCGGATGAAACCCATCCACTCCAACGGGCGCGAGGTGACCATCGTGTGGATGCCCTACAACTGGGGTTTCCAGGGGCTTTCCACGGGCCCCAGCGTGAACCACCTCACCATCGACGCGACGGACCCCGGGGCCGGAACTCAGGAGACCAAGGCCTGCCTGGTGAACGTGGTGAAGGTCCGTGACGGCGCTCCCGAGTCGAGCGCTCCGAGAGGGAGGGTCTGATGTCCTCGCCGCCTGCCTCCTCGAGCTCGATCAAGACCACGCTGATCGACATCACCAACTGCATCGGCTGCCGCGCTTGCCAGGTCGCCTGCAAGCAGTGGAACGACAAGGACGGGGAGGACACCGAGCTGCTGCCCGACCTGGGGTTGCAGAACCCGGCGGTCCTGAGCGCCAAGACTTACACCCTGATCTCCTTCCACGAGTTCGCGGACGACAAGGCTCCTGGCGGGCTGCGCGACTCGTACGTCATGCGAAGGTGCCTGCACTGCCTGGAGCCGGCGTGCGTCTCCGCCTGCCCGACCACGGCCCTGTTCCGGCAGGCCGATGGTCCAGTCGTCTACGACGCCGACAAGTGCATCGGGTGCCGCTACTGCATGCTGGCCTGCCCGTGGGACGTGCCCACGGCGGAGTGGAACTCGCGCAAGCCGAAGATCCAGAAGTGCACCCACTGCGCGGACCGGACAGGCCAGCCGCTGCCGACGGCCCGAAACGGGTTTCCGTTGACGGTCCTCGAGACCGAGCGGTTCAAGGAGACGACGCCGGTTCCGGCCTGCGTGAAGGCCTGCCCGGCGGACGCCCTCCGCTATGGTGAGCGCGAGGAGATGCTGGCCGAGGGTCGCCGGCGGATCGCCGGCCGGCCCGGGCGGTACGTGGACCGGATCTACGGCGAGAAGGAAGCGGGCGGCACGAGTGTCCTGTACCTCTCCGCGGTGCCGTTCGCGAAGCTCGGCTTCCCCGAGGTGGGGGAGAAGTCCTTCCCCGGGTTCTCCAGGGCGGCCCTCACCGCGGTGCCACCGGCGGTGATGGCGCTGGGGGCCACGCTGGCGATGGCCTACGCCTACTTCCGGAAGCGAGTCGCGGCCGTGGCCACCGCCGTTCACGGGGCGGACCACCACCCGGAGTTCGAGCGCCTCCCGAACAAGCTGCTCACCCCGGTGAGCTGGCTGTTGCTGCTGCTGATGGCGTTCTGCGGCGTCGCGATGGTGGGCCGCTTCGCGCTCGGGCTCGGGGGAAGCACCCATCTGTCGGACACCTTCCCCTGGGGGCTGTGGATCGTCTTCGACCTGGTGTGGATCGCGGTGGCGGCGGGCGCCTTCGCCATGGCCGGCATCATCTACATCTTCCAGCGAAAGGACCTCTACGCGCTGGGCCGCACGGCCGTGCTGATGGGTCTCCTCAGCTACTCCTTCGTCACCGTCACCCTCATCGCCGACCTGGGTCTGCCCTGGCACTTCTACCAGCTGGGGCTCCAGCATCCGGAGCACTCGGCGATGTTCGAGGTCTCCTGGTGCGTGGGCCTCTACGTCACCATCTTGCTCTTCGAGTTCCTGCCCGTACCGCTGGAGTACTTCGGGCTCACCCGTGCGATGGCCTCCTGGCGGCGCTGGTCGGGCCTCTACGTGGCGCTGGCGATGTCGCTCTTCGTCTACATGCTGTCTCGGAATCCCCTCTACGCCGCGGTGACCCTGGCGATCTTCGGTGCGGTGGCCTGGAAGTTCCGCACGAGCACCGAGCCGATCCTCCTCGCCATCGCTGCAGTGACGCTCTCCACCATGCACCAGAGCTCGCTCGGCTCGCTGTACCTTCTCATGCCGAACATGCTCGCAGCGCAATGGTGGTCGCCGGTGATGCCCATCGACTTCTTCCTCTCCTCCATCGTGGCCGGAACGGCGCTGGTGGTGCTGATCGCGATGTGGATTGGCCGCGCATGGAAGCGCCCCTTCCCGCAGGGGCAGCTCGCGTCGGTGGGTCAGATCACGTTCTGGGCGCTGGTGGTCTATCTGGGGTTCCGGCTCGGTGACCTCGCGCTCCGGGGTCAGCTCTCCGGCGCGTTCTCCGGCCGGCTGGGGCTCGCGTTCGCGGTGGAGATCCTGCTCGGCGGGGTGCTTCCCCTGATTCTGCTGTCCCGCGCCACGCTCCGCGCTCGCACGGGGTTGCTCTTCGTCGCCTCGCTCCTCGCGGTGCTGGGCGTTGTCTACAACCGCCTCAACGTCGTGCTCTTCGCCATGGACTTCCGCGGGCGGATGCCGTGGGTGGCGCCGGAGCGCTACGCCCCGTCCGTCGTCGAGTGGGGAATCTCGATCGGGCTCATCGCCGCCACCATCTTCCTCTTCGGCCTCGGCGCTCGCTGGGTTCCCGTGCTGCCCAAGCGCGAGGCGAGCGAAGGGCATTGAGCGACGCGGTCCTGGAGCGCTGGCTGGTCGTCCACCCGTACTTGCGCCCCCTCGCCGGCCTCTGCTCGGCGGTCGATTGTGCGCTGTCCGGCCTCCCGCTGCCCGAGGCGGCAATGCCCGCGTGGGAATCGTACCGGGCCGAGCTCGAGGAGGGCGTTCCGCTCCTCTCCAGCGCGAGCGCCGCGGTGGAGCTGGCTCCGGCGGGGCCGCTGCTCGAGGCCATGGTGAGGAGACTCGAGTCCGAGTCACTCCCCGGAGCCCTCGGCGGCGAGGTGTCCGGCCTCTCGGCAGAGCTGCGCGAGGATCCGGAGCTGTCCCACCGGATGCTGGCCTGGCTCACCGGGGACGACTCCTGCGAGCCATCCGCCCCTGGGCTCGTCCGCTTCCTCGGCTGGACCGTGCTCGCCCGTTACCTGCGCCCCGTGGTGGCGGCCTTCGGTCAGTGGCGGGACGAGGAGCGCTGGTTCCGGCGGTATTGCCCGACCTGCGGCTCGCTCCCGGCGATGGGCCAGATCGCCGGAGTGGACCCCGCGCGACACCGGCTCCTCTGCTGTGGCTGCTGTGGGACCCGCTGGCGTTACCGCCGGACGCAGTGCCCGTTCTGCGAGAACGATGCGCACCGTCTCTCGGGGATGAAGGTGGAGGGGGAGCCGGGGCTGCGTCTCGACCACTGCGAGGCGTGCCGGGGCTATCTGAAGACCTACGACGGCCAGGGACAGGAGGCGCTCCTGCTGGCCGACTGGACCTCGCTCCACCTCGATCTGCTCGCGCACCAGCGCGGGTTGAAGCGCGAGGCGGTGTCCCTCTACGACGTGGAGTCGCTCATACGCAGCTGAGTCAGGCCTTCCAGGTGAAGTTGAAGGCGAGGAAGAGGATGTACGTGTTCTCGTATCGACCGGAGACGTGACCCGAGAGCGGGCCGCGGTTCGCGTCGACCATCGGGCTTCCACCCCAGAGCAGCTCCGACGACATCCCCAGGTTCCAGTGCCGGTCGAGAACGACCTGTGCGCCCACCCCCAGTCGCAGCTGGCTGGCGAGCGAGAGCGACAGGCTCCGGCTCTGGTCGTTGGTCATCGCACTGTCGTAAGCGACTCCGAAGTTCAGCTGCCACGCCTCCGAGAGCTGGACCTGCGCTCCGCCGCCGATGTGCCAGGTGTCTTGGTAGTCGATGTGGTGGGTTTCGCTGACGGGAGGAGAGCTCGAGATCCCGACCTCCACCGCTCCGAACGCCGCCCAGTTCTGCCACCCGACGTCCCCCATCAGCGCCCAGCGATCGCCGATCGCCTGGAAGAAGCCGAGCATCACCGTCTGGGGAACGGTCAAGCCCAGGTCGATGTTGGCTTTGTCCAGTCCGGTGGCGCGGATGGCGGCGCCGACGGCCGGACCCAGCCCGCTGAAGGTCGGGGTGGCGGAGAAGGTCAGGCCGACCGGTGAGGTGTAGGTCAAGCCGAGCCGCGTCGCCGGAGAGAAGGCGTAGAGGACGCCGAGGTTGGCCCCGACGCCCCAGGCGTGGGTCGACAGCGAGAGGCTCCCGTCCCCCGACTGCGGCTCGAGGTTCTGGATCGACGTCGTCTGCTTGAGGATGCCGTACATGGCGTTGAGAGTCGCGCCCACCGACAGTCCGTCCACGATGCGCCAGGCCACCCCCGGCATGACGGAGAACCCGAGGAGGGTCGTCTTGGTCGTGTAGTACCGGCCCACCCACGGAGGGTCCCAGGACTGCGGGGCGCCGAAGTTGTTGAACAGGGACACCCCCAGCCGGACGTTCTTCCAGGGCGAGAAGGTGGCGAAGGTTCCGAGCGTGGGGAGGAGCCCGACAGAATTGCCCCCGTCGTTCGTTCCCAGCCTGGCGTCGGTCTGCGAATCGTGGGCGAACGTCAGGTGCCCGTAGATGAACTGGGTGCCCACCTGGACCTGGGTTCCCTCGAGCTGAGTCATCCCCGCCGGGTTGGTCAGCAGCGTCGACGGGCTGAGCGCACGCGCTGCGTAACCCGCCGAGGCGAAGCCGACCTCCTGGGTTCCGGTCTCGTACCAGAGGAAGCCGGCCGCGCGTCCGGTGGCCGGAAGCAGCCCGGCACCGATGCAGGACAGCGCGACCGCGATCGGGATCTCCCGTCTGCGGAGCATGGCAGCCCTCCCCTGGGCGCCGGAGGGTATCGCCGCCCTGGGCTACTCACCACCAGAACCAGCGGTCAGTGCTCGACGGCTGCCGAGGCACGGGTCCGACCGGACGGTCCTGTCTCACCGGTGACGATTCGTGGAGCGGCTCGCCCCGGCGGTCAGTGCCGGGGCGTCGCCACCGTCGCCAGCGACGGTGCGTCGAGGGTCGCGGCGATGGGCGCCACCGCGTCCCGGAACCGCGCGAGCAGGGTCGGCGGCACCGGTTCACTCCGGGGGAACTTCTGGTTCAGAGGGTTGACGAAGCTTCCATTGCGCTTCATCGCGAAGTGCAGGTGCGGCCCGGTGGTGCGGCCCGTGTTCCCCGAGTAGCCGATGACCTGCTTCTGCGAGATCCGCGCCCCGGTGCGAACGCCCGCGCCGTACGAGGACAGGTGCAGGTAGCAGGTCTCGAAGCCGTTCCGGTGACGGATGCAGACGCTGTTGCCGCCGGCGCTGGTGTTGCCCGCCACGGTGACCGTGCCGTCGGCCACGGACCACACCGGCGTGCCGATGGCCGCCGCGTAGTCCACGCCCTGGTGCGCCTTCAGGTACTCCAGCACCGGGTGGAAGCGCATGCCGAACCGGCTGGTCACGTGCGCGAACTTCAGCGGTGACTTGAGGAAGGCCTTCCGGGCGGAGGTCCCGTCCTCCTGGAAGTACGACCACTCGCCGTCGGGCAGCTGCCAGCGGAAGACGCGCTTGGTGCCCACCGACTCGCCCTGGTACTCCGCTGCCAGCACCTCTCCGTAACGCAGCAGGCGGCCCTTGCTCAGCACCTTCTCCACCAGGCAGCGGACGCGGTCTCCCTTGCGCACGTCGACGTAGAAGTCGATGTCCCAGGCGAAGACGTCGGCGAGCGCCATGGCGATGGTCGGGTCCTCCTTGGCGGTGATCGCGGCGTCGTAGAGCGAGCTCGCCACCTCCAGCTCCACGCGCGAGACCTGGGTCTCCACCTCGATCTCGCGCTTGCTCGCGACGTACTTCTCGCCGTCGCGGCGGACCTGCCACTCGTCCACCGGGCTCTGGCGGTAGTCGAAATGGTCCAGCTCGCCGTCGTGGAAGACGAGCCGCAGCTGGTCTCCCACCCGCGACTTCCGGAAGTCGAACACGCCCTGGAGCGCGGCGACGACCTGGTCGGTCTGCCCTCCGTCGAGCCCGGCCGAGCGCAGCGCGGTGGCCAGCACCTGATTCCGCTCGATGCGGCGGTTCAGGATTCGGGTCTGATGGGTGGACGGCGCGGCGGTGAGCAGCGCGGCGACGAGGGCCGGGGCGAGGACTGGCATCGGGACGGGAGAGGATCAGCCTATCAGCCTGTCCGCTCCCGCCAAGGCGACATCCGCACACCCGGGGGGCGACGCAGCCAGACACCTCGGAGAGCAAAGGCGGCCGGCCTCTCGAGCGCGGACGGCATCGCTGCCATGCGGAGCAAGTTCCGCACGAGAGAAGAGAGGTTCCGGGGGCCGGGGGTTAGAGTGCCGATGTGCGACTGGCCCCGGGGACACG
>DASXGF010000449.1:0-1627 GCA_036489275.1 Myxococcaceae bacterium
TCGCGACCGAGCCGGTCGAGGATCGCCTCGGCGATCTCCGGATTCCGCTGGAGCAGCCGGTGGTAGACGCCGTCGACCTGACTCCAGTGGTCCCAGTCCACCCGGTGCACCGGGAGTTCCTCCACCGGAAGGATGTTGAGCGACTTGTTGTAGGCCTCGAAGAGGTGCCGCTCCTCCGGGGCACCGTAGAGCCAGCGCTCCATCCATCCGCGGCGGTAGTTGCGGATGCGCGCGGCGAGGACGAGGTCGTCGTTCCGCGCGCCGGTCACCTCCAGGGGATCGAACTGCACCGAGCCCAGCTCGCGCACCACGCGCAGCACCGACTCCGCCCGGGCGGGCAGCGTTCGCGGAGGAGCAAGGAAGTGGCGGCGCACGAGGAAGCGCCGGCCCTGCTCGGCGGTGAGCTCGAGAGCGTCGGTCCCCGTCTGGTGCCCGTTCTTCACTACTCCTTGTCCTGATCGGCGAGCACCTCGGCCCAGCTCTTCCCGTAGGGATAGAAGCGGTTCTTTTGCCCCGCCGCCCAGGCCTGGCGGAGCGTGGGATCGGAGAGATCCCAGTCCGTCCGGCAGCGCTGGAGCACCGTGCGGAGGTCTCGCCGCAGCTCCTCGACCGTCGGCCGGCCGAAGAACCAGTACCCCATGTACAGGCTGAAGATCTTGAGCCCCGGCTCGAGCACCAGCGTGTGCGGGATCATCGGGTCGTGCGCCGGATCGGTGTACTCGGCGATGTCGAGGTCCTTCTGGATCTTCCGCCCGGCGTCGGAGAGGAAGGTCCAGTGCGCGCCCACCCCGATCCGCATCTCGTTCAGCTCGAGCAGCGAGTCGGTGGAGATGGTGACCATCCGGCAGTAGCCGACCTCCATCTCGCGGTGGAGCTGCACCAGCCCCTCGTGCTGCCGGCGGTCCTTGGGGCAGAACGCGCCGCGGCTCAGGATCACCACCATCGGGTCGGGCCCCTGCAGCGCGGAGAGCTTCCGGCGCTTGCCGCGGTGGTCGGACAGCTCGTAGTCGGGGAACGTCGCTCCGGGGACGATGTCGGCTCGCACGTGGCGGACCATGGAACGACCACGCCCTCGGGTCCAGAGAGTCGGGTGCCGTGCCCGGAGGCCGCCGCTCACTCCCTCACAGGCGTTGCACCTCGCGACGCCCGAGCCGGGTCTCTCAGCCGCCGACGGCGCGAAGCGCCCTGGCGCCCACCGCTTCCCGGAGCGCGTCCTTCTTGTCGGTGCGCTCCCAGGTGAATTCCTTCTCCGCGCGGCCGAAGTGCCCGTAGGCCGCGGTCCGCTGGTAGATGGGGCGGAGCAGGTCGAGGTGCTCGATGATCTCCCGCGGCTTCAGGCTGAACGTGCGGCGGATCGCCTCGGCGATGCGCTCCTCGGGAACCTTCGCCGTCCCGAAGGTCTCGACCATCACCGAGACCGGATCCGCGACGCCGATCGCGTAGCTGACCTGGACCTCGCACCGCTCGGCCAGCCCCGCCGCGACCACGTTCTTGGCGATGTAGCGTGCGTAGTAGCAGGCCGAGCGATCGACCTTCGACGGGTCCTTGTCCGAGAATGCGCCGCCGCCGTGCCGCTCCATGCCGCTGTACGTGTCGACGATGATCTTGCGCCCGGTGAGCCCGGAGT
>DASXGF010000469.1:0-5944 GCA_036489275.1 Myxococcaceae bacterium
GCTTCCTCGGCGCCGCCGCCCTGGCAACATACGTCCCGGCACTCCATCCAGCGGCGGGCGTGGTGAGCGAGATCGCTGGCCGGACGCTGGTCGCGACGCTGTTCCTCATCGGCGCCAACCTCACGCGCGAGACGCTGCGCACGGTGGGGTTCCGGCCCCTCGTCCAGGGGGTGACCCTCTGGGCGGTCGTCGGGACCGGAACGCTCGGGGCAATCCTCGCTGGCCTGATCCGCTGACCCGCCGGCGGCCGGTCCGCCGGCGGAGGCCTCAGCGGCTCGTCGCTCAGGCGACCTTCGCCGTCGCGGCGACCTTCTCGTAGAACTGCTCGTTCTCGGTCGACTCGTGGAGCGCCAGGGTCGACGCGGCCCCGCCGGCGATGACCTGGGCCACCTCGTCGAAGTAACCGGTGCCGACCTCGCGCTGGTGCTTGGTGGCCGTGTAGCCGGCGGCCTCGGCGCCGAACTCGGCCTGCTGCATCCGGCTGTACGCGGCCATGCCTTCCTTCGCGTACTCGCGCGCCAGGTTGAACATCGAGAAGTTCAACGCGTGGAACCCGGCCAGGGTGACGAACTGGAACTTGTAGCCCATTGCCCCGAGCTCGCGCTGGAACTTCGCGATGGTCGCGTCGTCGAGGTGCTTCTTCCAGTTGAACGAGGGCGAGCAGTTGTACGCCAGGAGCTTGTTCGGGAACTTCGCCCGGATGCCCTCGGCGAAGGCCTTCGCCTCGGAGATGTCCGGGTGCGAGGTCTCGCACCAGATGAGGTCGACGTAGGGGGCGTAGGCCAGGCCGCGCGCGATGGCGCTGTCGAGCCCGGCGCGGATGCGGAAGAACCCCTCCGGCGTGCGCTCGCCGGGCACGATGAACTCGCGGTCGCGCGGGTCCACGTCCGACAGGAGGAGCTTGGCGCTGTCGGCATCGGTGCGGGCGACGAGGAGCGACGGCACGTCGCAGACGTCGGCCGCCAGCCGCGCGGCGACGAGGGTGCGGATGAACTGCGAGGTCGGCACCAGCACCTTGCCGCCCATGTGGCCGCACTTCTTCTCGGAGGCCAGCTGATCCTCGAAGTGCACACCGGCGGCGCCCGCCTCGATCATCGACTTCATCAGCTCGAAGGCGTTGAGCGGGCCGCCGAAGCCCGCCTCGGCGTCTGCGACGATGGGCGCCATCCAGTACCGGCCGGACTTGCCCTCGGCGTGCTCGATCTGGTCGGCGCGGCGGAGCGACTGGTTCACCCGGCGCACCACGTTGGGCACCGAGTCGACCGGATACAGGCTCTGGTCGGGATACATCTGCCCGGCGGTGTTCGCGTCCGCCGCCACCTGCCAGCCCGAGAGGTAGATGGCCTTCAGTCCGGCGCGAACCATCTGCACGGCCTGGTTGCCGGTGAGCGCGCCGAGCGCGTTGACGTAGTCCTCGGTGTGGAGCAGCTCCCAGAGCCGTTTCGCGCCCAGCTCGGCGAGCGTGTACGAGATGCGGACCGAGCCGCGCAGCCGCTCGACGTCGGCCTGCGGATAGGGGCGGACGACGCCCTCGAACCGGCGGGCGTGGAGCGACTCGCTGCTGCGTGCGGCGGCTTCCTTCACCAGCGTCCCGATGCTCATCTTCTCCCCTCCTTGGGGCGGCGTGATGGTTCGCGCCGACTGGGCGGCGCCTCTGGTGTCAATTTGTGTATCGAATGACGTGTCGCGCTGTAAAGCTGAAACTTCCCTTGTGAGTCGGCAAGTCCCCTGGGTGTTTCACCGACAACGCCTGTTTAGTCGGCCGCTCTGACGCGCCCGTTTCCAGGCTGAATCTGTAAAAGAGTCAATGCCATGGACGGAAAGGTACGCAACTCCTGGGAGTTCGGCGGACAGGCCGGCTCCCCAGGGGCGGGAATGCGACGGTCAGGAACGGGAGATCAGGGCTCCGGGACGGAGACGAGGCCCGGGCTGGCCGACGCCTCCGCAGCGGCGGGCGGCTCGGTCCCGACCGGGTCAGCGGGGGTCGCCTGGGCCGCGTCGGGGCGCTTCTTCGGGGTGGCGGCCCCACGGCAGCTCCGGCACCACGGCTGATTGCGGATCGCTCCGTCCGGCATCTTGCGGAGGCCGAACTGCGCCAGGGGCCTGACCTGCCGGCACTTCAGGCACATCAGGGTGATGAGGACCTCGTGCCCGTCAGCGTCGAACACCGCACTCGCGCGTCGCTTCTTCGGGCGCGTGCCCTCCGCGGCGCGCGGCCGGCGAGCCGGCGGCGCGAGGGCGGGGGTCACCTTGTAGAGCATGGTCCCCTGGATCAACCAGGAGCCCCTGACACGGCCCCGCGAGGCCAGTGGATCAGCGGCGTTGGCGGCGCCGCGGCAGGAGCAAGAGGAGGCCTACCAGCGCACCGAGCAGGGCGGGTCCACTGGCCGCCGTGGAGCAGCTCGAGCCGTGGTCGACCGGGACGGGCGGTCCGATCGGGAAGTTGGGCGGTGGGGGCGCGCAGCCGCTGCATCCACCGTCGTTGCCGCCGCCGCCGTCCGGCAGCCCTCCACCATCGGGGAGGCCACCGTCCCCGCGGGGGTCGAAGTCGGGGTCGATGACGAGGCCGCCATCCACCATGCCGGCGAGGATGTCCCAGCGCACGAGAGCAAGACCCTTCTGCGTCACATCGCCGACCGCAATCACGCCCTGGGGCAGCGGTGTACCCGCCGGAAGGTTGGTGACCGCCACCCCCCCCGAGGCAGGGATGATGGGCCCGACGGAATCCTGGGGAACGACTCGGAACGCGGAGGGAAGCGGGTTCGGTAGAGTCAGGTCATAGACCGTGATGCCGACCAAGTTGGCCACGAGCAGGTAGTGCGCTTGCTGGCCGACGTAAGCCGCGAGACCGCTGATCGGTGGCCCGAGCCGGCCTGTCCCCACGGCAATGCCGGGGTCGAAGAGCGACGGGCGCCCTGCGTCGAGGTTCGCGTTGAACGTGTACAGGTCTCCGAGGCTCCGACCCCCGACGAACCCGAGATTGGTCGTCCCATCGAAGAGGAGTGCGTTCGCCTCGTCGAGGCTGCCGTTCGGAGCTGCGGGCATGGATAAGCCCTGCGTCGCCACGACCTGTCCCGACGAGGCGTCGAGGTCATAGCGGGTGATGTTGAAGCCCTCGGTGGTGAGCAGTGCCGCCCCACCGCCGGGCGTTGCGGACAGGGCCATCCGCCCGTCGCTGGGGATCGTGCCGATCGACGGCCCTCGCGAGACCCAGGCTCCCGACTCGATGGTGCCGAACGTCACGAGGCCTCCCCCGGCGACGGCGACCAGGGTCCGCGAGCTGCCGGCCACGTTGACGCCGGGGGCGGTCGCGACGGCGGTGGCGGTCGAGGGGAAGTTGCTCACGGAGGCCGGGGAGGACGTGCCGAGCAGGAACGGGACCGTCGTCGTGGTATCGCTCGCGAACAGCAGCGCTTGGTCCGCGCCCACCCCAGGATCTGGAAGCCAGAGCGTCGTCTTCAACCCGGTCGGCCCGACCGGCGACGTCGTCGGGGTGCGTGCGGCAATCGGGACGAAGTAGGTGTCGGGCTGCGCGGAGACGAGGCCGCCGAGGAGGAGCGCGAGGGCGAGGGCGAATCGGGCCACGGAGGACCGGAATGCTACCACCGCTCCCCGCCGGCTCAGCGAGAACGGCCGGAGGTGTGCCCCACGCGCTGGTAGACCTCCACCAGGTGGCCGGCGACCGTGTCCCAGCGGAAGCTTCGGGCCCGGGCGCGCCCTGCCTCGCCGCGGCGGGAACGCTCGGCGGGATCATCGAGCAACCGCTGCAGCGCCGTGGCGAGGCCGGCGGCGTCGTCCGGATGCACCTGGACCGCCGCGTCCCCGCACACCTCGGGCAGAGCGGCCGCGGTGCTGACCACCACCGGGGTCCCGAGGGCCATCGCCTCGAGCGGCGGTAGACCGAAGCCCTCGTCACGCGAGGGAAAGACGAACACCGGCGCAGCGGCCATCAACGCCCAGAGCATCGGCTCGGCCAGGAACCCCAGCGGACGGATGTCGAGGCCCGCCGCGCGGAGCGCTCCGATTCGCCGCTCGACCGGCCCCGCGCCGTACCAGCGCTGTCCGGCGAGCACGAGCGTCGGCGCGCGCGGGCCCAGCCGCTCCAGCGCCTCCAGCACCAGGTCCACGTTCTTCCGCGCATCGAGCGCTCCGGCGAAGAGCACCCAGCGCTCGGGCAGGCCCAGGCTCCGGAGCCAGGCGAGGGAGACCGCGTCGAGCGCCGCGGGCTGCACGTGATCGACCCCGTTGTGCACCACCGAGACCCGGCCGGGGTCGAGCTCCGGGTGGCGCTGGACCAGCTGATCACGCGTCCACGCGCTCACGCACACGACGTGGTCCGCCACCCGCAGGCTCCGCGCAAGCCACAGCCGGAACTGCCAGTGGAAGGCCCGGGAGACGGTGTCCGGTGAGCTGAGGGGAATCAGGTCGTGCACGGTGAGCACGAAGGGAACGCCGGGCACGCGGAGCAGCGGCAGATCGACGTTCCCCACCGCGTGGAACACCGAGGCCCCGCTCCGGGGGAGGACGCGCGGCAGCTCGGTCAGGGTGTGGAGCGTGCGGCTGCGCACGCGGCGCGGAAGCTCGCCGGAGCGACGCGCGCCCACCCGGAGGACGCGCACTCCACGGGCCTCGAGCGCGCCGGACGCCGCGCGGGCGTAGCGGGCGATGCCGGTCGTCGGCTCGTCCCACAGGGTCGCGTCGAGGGCCACGGTGAGCTCCACGGGCGGCGCACGCTGACACATGTGCTAGAGCCCCCGCGAGCTTCATGGCCGTCCACCAGCTCGTGACCCACTTCCGCCTCGGCGACGCGACCGCGCAGGCCGCCGTCCATTTCCGGGCTCTGCTTCGCAGGCTCGGTCACTGGGGCGAGCTGTTCGCCTCCGAGCAGGAGCCAGGAACCGAGGCGCTGGTCCGGCCGATGGCGGCGCTCCGGGTGCAGCCGGACGACCTCCTGTTGCTCCACCATGCCATCGGGAGCGAGCTCCCTGCCCGACTCCTGCACACGCCCTGCCGGCGGGGGGTGGTGTTTCACAACCTCTCGCCCCTCCGCTTCTACCGCGGGACGCCCCTGGAGGCGGCCCTGCTCGCCGGCCGGGCGCAGCTGGCCGGGATGGCGGAGCACGTCGCGCTGGGAATCGGCGTCTCGGAGTTCAACTCGGCCGAGCTCCGACGCGCCGGGTACCGGAACGTCCACACCGTTCCGCTCTTCGTCGAGCCGGAGCGCTTCGGCCTGGACCGCGCGGATCCGGAGATGCAACGACGGCTCGCCTCGCGGGCGCTGACCCTGGTGAGCGTGAGCCGGGTCGTTCCACACAAGCGGTTCGAGGATCTGATCTCGCTCCATCGGGAAGTGCTGCGGCTCCGCCCCGACGCGCGCCTGCTGATCGTGGGCGGGATCGACCGGCTCTTCCCGGAGGTTCGGGCGCTCGAGGCGGAGGCACGGAACCTCTCGGGGGTCGAGTTTCTCGGGCGGGTGAATCACGGGGAGCTGGTGGCCGCCTACCGGAGCGGCTCGGTCTTCGTCTCCATGAGCGAGCACGAGGGCTTCGGGGTGCCGCTCCTCGAGGCGATGGCCTCGGACCTTCCGGTGCTGGCCTACGCCGCGGCGGCGGTGCCGGAGACGCTCGCGGGCGCGGGGGTCGCCTTCGACGAGAAGCGCTTCGCGCTGCTGGCCGAGCTGGCGGTGCGGCTCGAAACCGATCCTGTGCTGCGGGAGAGCGTCCTCGCGGGGCAACGGCGCCGGCTGGCGATGGCGAGTGCCGGTCGGAGCGAGGAGCGCCTCCGGACCGCGCTCGAGAGCGCAGGGGTCCGTCGCCCCCTTCGCCGGCCCGTCGCCCGCCGGCGGCCGCGGGTGGCGGTGATCGTCCAGCGCTATGGAACAGGCATCACCGGAGGCGCCGAGGCCCATGCTGCCCAGGTGGTGTGCCGGCTGCAGCCGCACTGG
>DASXGF010000485.1:0-1507 GCA_036489275.1 Myxococcaceae bacterium
GAGGCGGGTGCTCGGAAAGCGGTGCCAGACACCTCGATACGTGCGGCGGCGAGTGTCGAGCGGCGAGTACCAGACACCTCGTGACGCCCCACCGGCGGCGTGCTGGGCACCTCGTCAGGGGTTCCGTCTGGTCGCGGCGACCGGGCCGGCGCGTCCCACATTCGAGCCTCCCCCCGGACGCGCACGTGGGGACGGAGCACTGTGCTACGAGCCCATCGACCAGGATGATCGAGGCCCGCGCACTGTCGAAGCGCTACGGCGAGGTGGTGGCCGCGTCCGACGTGAGCTTCACCGTCGCCCGTGGAGAGGTCGTCGGCCTGCTCGGGCCCAACGGGGCGGGGAAGACCACCGTCCTCAGGATGCTCGCCGGGGTGCTCACCCCCACCGCCGGTGACGTCCGGATCGCCGGCCACGGCACCGAGGGCGAGGCCTTCGAGCTGAAACGCGCGCTCGGATTCCTCACCGGCGACACCGCGCTCTACCAGCGGCTCACCCCCCGCGAGGTGCTCCGGTACTTCGGCCGCCTGCACGAGATCTCCGAGAACGCCCTCTCCGCACGAATCGAGACGCTCGTCAGCCGGTTCCGCCTGGGTGAGTTCGCCGACCGCCCCTGCGGCAAGCTCTCCGCCGGGCAGAAGCAGCGAACCAACATCGCCCGCGCCTTCATCCACGATCCGCCCGCCCTCATCCTCGACGAGCCGACCACGGCCCTCGACGTGGTGACCGGTCGCTTCCTCCTCGAGGCCTTCCGCGAGGCGCGCGCCGTCGGGAAGGCCATCCTCTTCAGCACTCACGTGCTGGGCGACGCCGAGGCCCTCTGCGACCGGGTGGTGCTGCTCCACCGCGGACGGGTCCTCGACCAGGGGACCGTTGCCGAGGTCTGCGCCCGGGCCGGTGCGCGAACCCTCACCGACGCGTTCCTCGCCCGGGTGGGCGACGAGGTCGCCGCGTGAGGCTTCCGATCGTCCTGCACATCTTTCGCAAGGACCTGGTGGAGACGCTCCGCGACCGCCGCACCGTCGTGATGGCGTTCGTCGTTCCGGCGCTCATCTACCCGCTCCTCTTCACCCTGCTCGGCTCGGTGGCCAGCGACAAGCGCGGGGAGCTCGAGCGGACGCGGGCCCGGGTCGCCGCCTGGGGGCCGGTTCCGTCCTCCACGCTCCGGGCCGTCGAGCAGCAGGCGCGAGCGGAGATCGTCGACCGTCGCGAGCAGCCCCCGGCAAATCCCGAGTCCGAGGCACGGGCGCTCGTCGCCGCCAGGAAGGTCCACGTGGTGCTGCTCACCCCGTCCGGGGCATCGGGCGCGAGCATCCCCATCCGGGTGCTGTCCGACTCGACCGACGTGGACTCGGACGCGATGGAGCGCCGGGTCTCCCGGGCCCTCGCCGACCTCGACGCCGAGCTCCTCCGCCAGCGGATGACGGCGCTCGGTCAGGAGGCGGCGGCAGCCAAGCCGCTCGACGTGCACGAGGAGGACCTGGCCGACGCCGCCCGCCGCGGAGCCAGC
>DASXGF010000521.1:0-5563 GCA_036489275.1 Myxococcaceae bacterium
GCACCCCGGCGGCAGCGACGCGCTCGTGCATCCCCTCGAGGAGCGGATGGCTCGGAACGTCCTCCACCACCGTGGGCAGCCCGGTCCGGAGGCACTGCCGGACCTCCGGATAGCGGTCCATCTCGATCTTCAGATTCTTGATGTCCGGTGCGTCGCTGGCGGCGACCACCACCGCGGAGCCCGCACCGTCGTCGAGCAGCAGGCTCGCCCGGGGGATGTCCAGCATCTCTGCCAGCCGCCGGGTCACGTCGTGCAGCAGCGCGTCCAGGTCGGTCGACTCCGCATACCGGGCGGTGAGCTCGAGCAGCATGTCCAGGCTGCGCTGCTGGATGCCCGACTGGATCTCCAGCGCGTGGCGCTCCCGGGCCTTCCGCAGTCGCCACCCGAGCTCCGCCTCGAGCTGCCCGACGGCGACGAGCGAATCGGCCGGGACGCTGGTCACCGCGCGGCGCCGCAGCACCCCCGCGTCCACCACCGCCAGCAACGACCGCTCGCCTCCGCCGCGCGTCACCTGACGGAGGGCCTCGTCTCCGTCGGGCGCGGTGAGGTCCACGAGGACGTAGCTCGCCTCGGCAAGCTGAGCCGAGGTCCAGAGCACCACGTCGCTTCCGAGCAACGCCGAGGTGACCCGGTCCCGGAGGCCGGAGCTGTCCGGCAGGAGGACCAGTCCCGAACGAGACGCCATCGACACCCTCCGGGATGCTAGCACCAAAGTCGCCGTGACCGCCGAACCCCACATCCCGGCGCTGCTCGACACGCTGCGCGACGTCGCGGTCGCGACCGACCGCCTGCCCGACGCCGCCGATGCGGTGACGCGGGGTCTCGCACGGCGGGTGCGGACGCGCATCCTGCGAGATCTCCTGCCGCGGCTGTCGAGCGAGGCGCCGCTGCTCCTCGTCGCGGTCGCCGGGCCGAACAACGTGGGCAAGTCCACCCTGTTCAACACCCTGGTCGGCGCCGACCTCTCGCCGGCGCGCGCCGAGGGCGGCCTGACCCAGCAATGCCTCGCCGCCGCCACGCCGGACACCGCGAGCGGAGCAGGACGCGAGGCGCTCTCCGCCCGCTACGACGTCGTTCTCCTGCCGCCCGGTACCCGGGCCCCGGTGACCGAGCCGGGTCCGCCGGGACGCCTGTTCCTCACCTCGACGACGACACTTCCGGCGGGGCTGGTCCTCGTCGACACACCGGACTTCGACAGCGTGGTTCGCGAGAACCGGCTGCGGAGCGAGGCGCTGGTGGTGACGGTGGACGTGGTGGTGTTCGTCGTCTCGCGCCACACCTACCAGAACGCCGCGCTGGTGGACGTGGTGCAGCAGGCGGTCGGTCGGGGACGACCCTGGGTGGTGGTCTACAACGAGGCGCCCGAGCTGGAGACCGTGCGCGCCCACCTGGACAAGCTCGCCGCGGACGTGGGCAGCCCGCCGTTCGCGAGGTACCGGAGCCCGCACGACCCCGAGGTCGAAGCGGGACGGCGCTGGCTCTCGGTCGAGCCGCTGGATGGAGGCCCCGGTCTCGCGGAGCTGCTGGGCGACCCCGCCCGGGGCTCCGCGCTCCGCACCCTCGCCCGCGCCGCGGCGCTCCGGGACACCGCGGCCGAGCTTCGCACGCTGTCGACCCAGGTCCGGGCGCTGGCCAGCGAACCGGAGCGCCTGCGGACGCGGCTGCGCCACGGCCTTGCCGAGGTCGGGGCGCGGGCGGCACTGCGCGCGGTTCCGGCGGACGTGCTGCTCGAGGCGTTCCGCGACGAGCTGGACGCCCGCAGCCCGGTGAACCGGTGGATCCGCCGTCCGTTCCGCGGGCTGGCCGCGGTGCTCGGCGCGGTGGGGAGGAAGCTCCGCGCCTCGTTCAGCCCACCGCACCCGGAGGGGCTGGACGCGACCGCCGCCGCGGCCACCGACGCCGCGCTGCGGGACGGCGTGCGACAGCTGGTCGAGGCGCTCGGGCCCGAGCTGGCCGCCTGGCGCGGAGATCCCGGTACGCGGGAGGCGCTCGCCGAGGCACTCGGCGGCCCCACGCTCTCGGCGCTCCAGGCCCCCGGCCCGCTGGTGGAGGACGCGTCGCTGCGCGAGGACCGGGCGCAGCTGCTGACCCGGTGCCGCGAGCTGGTCCGCGCGCAGCTGCCCGGGGGTTTCGAGGAAGGCGCCATCCAGGCGATGGCGACGCTGGTGTACTCGGTGCCGGCGAGCGCCGCGGCGGTGGTGACGGTCGCCAGCGGAGGCATCGGACACGACGCGGTGGTGTGGGTCGGGACGCTCCTCACCACGCCGCTGCTGGAGCGCTTCGTGGACCTGCTCGGGACCGGAGTGCGGGGCGAGGTGGTGCGCACCTGGTCCGAGCAGCACGGCGGCTCGCTCGGGCGCGCGCTCGAGGCGAGGCTCTTCGGCCCGCTGCTGCGGCGCCTCGATGCACAGGTCGACGCGGCCCAGTCCGCTGCGGCCAGCTTCTTCAGTGCCGCCGAGCAGCTCGAGGGAGGCGACGCATGAGGTGGTTTCGACGGGCGAGGCAGGACGAAGCGCCACCGCCCACGCTGCCCGAGCCCGAGCTGATCCGCTCCCGGCTCGAGCAGGCCTGCGCGCTCCCCGCCCTGAGCGACGCCCGGCCGCTCCTGGAGCGACTCGCCGACGACTATGCCCGGACGCGCGCGCTGGCCGAGCGGCCGCTGCGCATCGCGCTGGTGGGCTCCACCGGAGCCGGCAAGTCGACGCTGCTGAACGCGCTCGCCGGAACGGTGCTCGCCCGCGAGGGCGTGGACCGCCCCACCTCGTCGGAGGCGGTGGCCTACGCGCCGTCCGACACGGACCTCGGTTCCCTCGCCGACGCGGTGCCCCGCGTCGTCCGCTACATGCCCGAGGCCGGCAGCGCCTGGTCGGGGCAGGTGTTCATCGACACGCCCGACCTCAACTCGGTGGCCCGGGAGCACGCGGTCGCCGCGCTGGCGGTGCTCGACGAGGTGGACGCCGCGCTGGTCGTCTTCCACCGCGGCTCGGTGGCCGAGGCCCGGCCCACCGAGGCGCTCAAGCCGTTCGCCCGGCGTCGCGCGCTGCTCGGGGTGGTGAACTTCGCCGACCAGCTGGGGACCGAGGCGCGGCAGGTGCTGCGCGACCAGGTGGGTCGGGTGCTGCAGTCGGAGCTCGGCCTCGACGAGCCGCCACCGGTCTTCGTGGTCAGCGCGTTGAAAGGCCGGCTGGGTGAGCCGCTGGACGACGACTGGTCTGCGCTCCTGGCGCAGCTGCGCACGCTGGCCGAGGCGGGGGTGGCCACGGAGCTCAGGCGCCGGAACGCCGAGGCGCTGCTCGGGCAGATCCGCACCCGCGTGGGCGAGGCGCTCCGCGAGACCGAGGAGGCCCGCGGCGCGGTGCGCAAGGCGCTCGACGCGGGGCTGGCCGAGGTGCGCGCGCCGCTGGGAGACGACTTCCACGTCCGGCTCGGCGGGGCGGGCGGCTTCCTCCGGCAGAGCGTGCGGCGACAGGCGGCGGGGCGGCTCACCGGGCCCATCGGCTGGGGGCTGCGGCTCTCGGGGTGGGGCTCGGGCGGGCTCGCCGGAGCAGCGCTGGCGTCGCAGGCGAGCATCCCGGCGGGGCTGCTCGTCGCGGCCACCGGCGCGGTGCTCGACGAGGTGCAGTCGCGGGGACGCCAGGCGGCGGCCGAGCGGGTGGTGGCGGCGTCGGACGGGGTTCTGGACACGCTCGCGCGGCAGGCGCTGGCTCCAGCGCGGGCGGTCGCCGCGGAGCGAGGGCTCCCGGCCGAGGTCACGGGGCTGCCGGAGCATCCGGCGTGGGTGGCGCGGCTCGCCGGAGCGCGCGCTCTCGCCTGGCGCGAGGTGACGGGGTCGATGCTCGACGGCGCGGTGCAGGCCTGGTGGCGGTGGGCGCGCCTGCTGCTCGTGCCGCTGATGCAGCTGCCGCTGCTCGGGCTCGTCGGCCACGTGGGGTACCGCGTCGCCCGCGCGTACTGGGAGGGGAAGTGGCTGCCGGGCGGCTACTTCCTGAACGCGGGGGTGCTGGCCCTGTTGTGGACGGTGGCCGGGACGGTGGTGGCCGGGCTCACGCTCGCCGGGGTCGCGGCGTCGGTGGCCCGTGCGGGGGAAGCGGCGTTCCTCCGGGCGGTGGACGGGGTGAGCGCGGACCTGCGTGCGGATGTCGACCGGGCGCTCGCCGGGCCACGCGAGGCGGCGCGGCAGCTCGTCGAATCCGGGTGAGCGGCGACAGCACGCGGAAGGTGTCTCGGAGCCGCCGCTGGTGGCGGGGCCTCACGCCGGACACGATGGCCATGCCCGAGCACGCCGTCATCGTCCACTTCAGGTACGGGCTGCCCGACCTGAGACCGCGATCACGCTCGCCGGCGTGGGCGAGTTCGTTGGTGACGAGATCGCGGGGTTTCTCTAGATGCACGGGGCCGGACGCGGACGGGCTTTACGCCGCAATCCGTCCCGTCCTCGAGTCAACGCCCTTCCTGCGTGGCGCGCAGGTCCGGATCAGAGACGGCCCGCCGCACGACGGAACGCGGCAGCGCATCGTCATCGTCGCCGAGCTGAACTCGCTGGCCTCAGTGCACGGCCGGCGCGGCTTCTGCGTCCTCGAGCAGCTCGGCCTCGGTGTCCGGCACGGCCGTCTTCGCCGCATTCGCCGCGGACGTCGGCTGTTTGGCCGGACCGAGCGGACCGTCGCCGGGGGCATGCTGAGCCGCCGGCAGGAACGGAACGCCGCTGCCCGACACCGGGTACTCGATGGCCTGACCCGGTGTCCCGGGCGCCTGACCGTCGCTCGCGGCGGTCGCGCTGGACGCTGCCGGGCTCCCGACGCTGATCGCCGCCTGGCCCGCGGCGCCCGCGGCCGACTGCGCCGCCGGATGGGCCTCTGGTGGCTGGGCCGCGGGATCGCCCTGGCGCACCGTCGGCGGCGGCTGGTGGGTGGCGACCTCGAGTGGCGCGGTGCAGGGCGGGCTCGAGACCCACGACTCGAGCACCGGATCTCCGTAGCCCTGGAGCCGCGCCTCCATCGACGGGTTGTTCCACCCCGCCGAGACCGGCGTGGCGACCTTGAAGTGCAGGTGCGCTCCGCAGGCCCACCCGGTCTTCCCGGAGTAGCCGAGCAATTCGCCCCGATGCACGCGCTGTCCCGCGACGACGCTCACCGACGAGAAGTGCAGGTACTGGAGCTCGAGGCCCCCCTCGCTCTCGATGACGACGTAGTTGGCCTTGCGGGCCATCGCCGGATCACACCCGCCCTCGTCGCTGTCTCCCCGGGCCAGCCGCACCACGCCGTCGAGCGCCGCCACCACCGGCGTGCCCTCGGGCATGCGGAAGTCCCAGGCCCAGGTGTCGTTGCCGACGTGGCTGCCCACGTTGTGCACCTGGCTCACCGGGAAGGACATCCCGCATCCGAAGGGGATCCCGACCTCCGGCATTTCCGGCGGAACAGGAACCTCATTTCCTGACTCGGCGAGGACTGGAAACGAGGAAAGCGCGACCACCAGGAGGAGAGAGAGTGCGGACCTGTCCACGGGTTGCTTTGTTCAATACCGCACCACCCCATGTGGGTTCACCGCCGACCTTGGTTGGACG
>DASXGF010000648.1:0-9841 GCA_036489275.1 Myxococcaceae bacterium
CGAAGGGACCCGGCACGGCCGGCCACGGGTGGAGGTCCGCCGCGGCGGGGGGAACGGTGTCCGTCGCCACGTCCACCCCCATGCCGCCGAGCGCTCGAAGCCCGTCGCCGTCGCGCATGCGGAGCAGCGCCCCGTCCAGGGCCAGACCGCGGACGAGCACCTCGCAGACCTCGGAGGCGAGGGCACCGCTGGTCTCCGTGCGGCCGATGCTCCGGAGCAGATCGGCGAGGACCGAGGCCACCGCTCCCCCAGGCGGAGGCAGGGGGGTCGCCGCGGGCGCGGTGGTCACGGGTTCGTTCCTGGGCACGGCCGTCACGGTCGCGCGGGCCCCTTTCCGGTTCCCCGGGAAACCCGGCTTTCACTGCGGACGGCGGCCGGGGCGGGAGGCAGAGTTGTACCCGGCCGCGCTCGAGGCGCGGCGGGGGCGCGTTCCACCCACGTCGGCCGCTCAACAGCGAACACCCACCGCCGACCACCCGACACTTCCCACATCGCGGGAAGTTGCGGAGATCTGGCGCGAACGGGAGAGCCGTCGCCCGATCGGCCCCCCGGACAGGGGAGCGGCGACTCAGGCCTCGTCCGCGGACTGGCCACCGGCCCGCCGCATCGGCACGCCGGCGAGCGACTCCCGAGCCCGCTCCGCGGCGCGTCGTCCCTCCTGCTCGTGCATCAACCCCTCCAGCTCGTCCACGCCGAGGGGCTTGACCAGATGCCGGTCGAAGCCGGCGTCACGGGAGGCCCGGTGGTCGGCCTCCTGTCCGTAGCCGGTGGCCGCCACGAGGAACGCGTCGGGCACCAGGGCACGGAGGTGGGTCGCCAGCTCGTGGCCGTCCATCCCCGGCAAGCCGATGTCCAGGAGCGCGAGGTCCGGGGGGCGTTCCTGGGCGAGGCGGAGGGCCTCGGCCCCGTCGTGGGCCACCTGCACCTCGTGGCCGAGGAGGGTGAAGAGGTCGCGGAGGCTCTCCGCGGCGTCCACGTTGTCGTCCACCACCAGCACCCCGAGCCGGGCGCGCGGCTTCCGGTTCGGTGGCTCCTCGATGTGGCGCGCCTCGGCCCCGTGCTCCTCGCTCGGGACGAGGAGTGGTAGCCGCACGGTGAAGGTGCTCCCCCGTCCCAGGCCCGGGCTCTCGACGGTGACCGTTCCCCCGTGCATCTCGACCAGGCTCTTCACCAGGGCCAGCCCGAGGCCGAGCCCGCCCAGCGCGCGGTCCGGCCCCTGACGCGCCTGGAAGAACCGGTCGAAGAGGTGGGGAAGCAGCTCGGGGGCAATGCCGATGCCGTCGTCGCTGACCTGGAGGACCAGCAGCCCGTCTCCGCTCCGCGCCGTGACCCGGAGGTTCCCACCGGGGTCGGTGTACTTCGCGGCGTTGGTCAGGAGATTCGCCACCACCTGCGCGAGGCGAGAGGGGTCGGCGAGGATCTGCATGCCCCAGCTGGGCATGTCCAGCGTGAGGCGGTGGCGGCGTGATTCGATGACCGGGCTGGCGGTCTCGATGCCCTGGGCCACCACGGCGCCGAGCTCCACCGGCTCGCGCCGCAGCTCCACCTTGCCCCGGGCGATGCGTGACACGTCCAGCAGATCGTCCACCAGCCGGGAGAGGTTCTTCACCTGCCGCTCGATGACCGCCCGCTCCCGCCCCAGCGCCTCCGGGGCGCGCAGCTTCATGAGGTGCAGCGCGGTGACCAGTGGGGCGAGCGGGTTGCGCAGCTCGTGGCCAAGCATGGCGAGGAACTCGTCCTTGGCCCGGCTAGCTTCCTCGGCGTGGCGCTTGCTGGCGACGAGCTCGGTGACATCGGTCGCCACCACCACCACGCCCTCGACCCGGCCGCGGTCGTCGCGCAGCGGCTCGTTCACCAGGTGGAAGAAGACTTCCTCGGGAGAGCCGCCCGGGCCACGGTTGAGCACTGCCCGGTAGGCCGACGAGGCGAAGGGCTCGCCGGTGGCGTAGACCCGCTCGAGGGTGTCGATCGCACCCTGCGACACGAGCTCGGGGAACGCCTCGCGCACCGTACGGCCGAGGAGGGGCCGGTTGCCCACCATCTCGATGTAGCGCTGATTGGCGAACTCGAAACGAAGCTCGTGGCTGCTCACGATGGCGATGCCCACCGGCGCGTCGCGGAAGATGCCGCGCATCCGCTCGGTCTGGCGCGCCTCGAGTCCGCGGAGCTTCGCCCGCACGAGCTGGGCGTCCACACGGGCCAGCAGCTCGCGCGCGCTGAACGGCTTCACGAGGTAGTCGTCGGCGCCGGCCTCGATCCCCTCGCTCCGGGACTCCTCCCCCGCGCGGGCAGAGAGCATCACGACGGGGAGGCTGCGGAGAGAGGCATCGGCGCGGAGGGCGGCCAGCAGCTGGAAGCCGTCCATCTCCGGCATCATCACGTCGGCGAGCAGCAGATCGGGCCGCGTGCGACGGATGGCGGAGAGCGCCTGGGCGCCGTTCTCCGCGAGCTCCACCTCGTAGCGAGGCTCGAGAACCCGCCCGACGTACTCGCGCATGTCGGCGTTGTCGTCGGCCACGAGCACGCGGCCCTGGCGCTGGCGGGGCTCCGCGGACGCTGCGCCGTGGCGTCCGCGAGGCGGGAGCCACCGCATCGCTTCCTCGACGTAGGCCTGGGCCGCGTGAGGCCCGGTGCTGGTGGGGTCGTCTCTGACGTGTTCCGGCGAAAGGTGCGTCCGACCCAGGGGCAACCGGACCTGGAACTCCGTCCCCTGCCCCGGCGCGCTGTCGACCGAGATCTTCCCCCCGTGCAGGCCGACGATGTCGCTCACCAGCGCCAGGCCGATGCCCGAGCCCTCGTGGGTCCGCGCCCGCGTCCCGTGCACCCGGTGGAAGCGCTGGAAGAGCTGGGGCTGCTCGTCCTCGGGGATGCCCGATCCGGTGTCCCGGACGCGAAGGACGACCGAGTCGTCGTCCTGCTCGAGGGCCAGCTTCACCGAGCCCTCAAGGGTGAACTTCAGGGCATTGGAGAGGAGGTTCAGGACGACCCGCTCCCACATGTCCCGGTCGACGTAGACCGGTGCGGCGAGCGGCGGTGTGTCGACCTCGAAGCGGAGGCCCGCGCTGTCGAAGGCGGAGCGGAAGGTGCTCGCCAGGTCGCGGGTGAGCCGCGCCAGGTCGGTGGGCCGGAAGGTCGCGTCGGCGCGGCCGGCCTCGAGGCGCGAGAACTCGAGCAGCGAGTTGACCAGCCGCTGGAGCCGGAGCGCGTTCCGGTGGATGAGATCGACCGTTTCCGGCGAGGGGGGAACGCCGGAGATCATCGACTCCTCCACCGGTCCGAGGAGGAGGGTCAGCGGCGTCCGGAACTCGTGGCTGATGTTGTTGAAGAACGTGGTCTTGGCCCGGTCCAGCTCGGCCAGCTCGGCCAGCTGGCGCCGCTCGGCCTCGAAGGCACGCGCGTCGGCGATGGCGCTCGCCACCTGCCCGGTGACGAGGGAGAGGAATCCGCGGTAGCCGCCGTTCCAGGGGGCGCGGGTGGACAGTCCCATGACCAGGAGGCCCGCGAGGCGGCCGAGGGTGGAGGCGCCACCCATCGGGAGCACCGCGGCGTGGGTCAGCGCCTCGGGCCAGGGTCCGGCGTGCACCCGCTCGGGCCGGGAACGGAGGTCCACGATCGTCGGGTCGGGGACGGGACCGACGGCGGGCAGCGGCCACGGGGCGGCGGGAAGCGCCGGGTCGAATCCGGGGACGACGATGGGCGCATCGGGCTCGAGCCCCGCCCGACCGGCGAGCCGTGCGCGGCCGTGCTCGTCGAGCAGGTAGAGCAACGCGAAGGGGACGTCGTTCCGGTTGTTGGCCAGCGTCCCGGCTGCGCGGTCGCAGACCTCCTCGGCGGTCCTGAGCCCGCGGGTGGAGGCGGCCAGCGAACCGAGAGTGCCGAGGCGGCGCTCGTTGAGGATGCGCTCGGTCTCCTCGGTGACCACGCACAGCATCCCGCCCACCCGACCGAGGTCGTCGAACACCGGGCTATAGGAGAAGGTGTGGTACGTCTCCTCGGAGAAGCCGCTGCGTTCGAGGAAGAGCAGGAGGCCCTCGTCCCAGGTGGCGCGGCCGGTCGTCAGCACGGTGCGGATGCGGGGCCCGATCTCCGGCCAGATCTCGTGCCACACCCGGTCGGCGCGGGCGCCGAGCACCCAGTCGCGCCTCATCCCCACCGTTGGCAGGTACGCGTCGTTGCAGAAGAAGGTGAGCTCCGGCCCCCAGCACATCCACATCGCGTAGCGCGACGTCAGCAGGATGCGGACCGTGGCGCGGAGGCCCTCCGGCCAGCGGCGAGGATCTCCCAGGGGAGTGGCGGTCCAGTCCAGCGCGCGCATGCGCGTGGCCATCTCGCCCTCGCCGATGAAGGGCATGGCACGGGGATCCTTGGACATCCGGGCGCTGGGAGTCTGCACCTGCCCCGCGGGCGGTTGGAGGGCACGCGTCCGGAGGATTGTCCCGGGGCCGACGGTGGCGCTGCCCGTCGGTGCACGGGCGGACGATGCCCCCGGTCACGGTTGCCCCGACGCCTAGCGCCGGGTGAGCGCGGACAGGCCGGCGGGGTTCCGGGGGGCCACTGCCTGCTGCGAGAGCTGACGGGCGCTGGTCGCGATGCGGAGGAATCCCCGCGCCTGAGCCTCGCGCTGCAGCTCGGCGAGGGCGCGGCTCGCTCCGCCGGGCTTCCGGGCCAGCACCTCGCCGAGGGCGAGCTCAGCCTCGAGCCGCAGCGGCACCACACCGGCGGTGGCAGCGCGGTCGCGGGTGGTGAGGACGCGCGGCCGTGGATCGACCCCGAGGGCGAGCTCGTCGCGGGCCAGCTCGAGCTGGGCGAGGAGGGCGGGCTCGAAGAACCCGTTCGACTCGGCGACGTTGCTCGCCCGGAGGGCCTCGAGGCGCGCCGCGGATGGACGCCCCTCGTGCCGGAGCAGGCGGGCCTGGACCAGGGCGGCGAACGCCTCGTCGTACCGGGTCCGGTGCGCGGGCCGGGCCGCCTCGAAGAGCTTCCGCGCCTCCGTCACCCGGCCGAGGTCGAGGAGGACGTTGGCCCGCTGCACCAGGACCCGGCCCTGGATGAAGGTGGGAAGGCCCTTCTCGTTGATGGCGCCGGCGAGGAGGTCTGCCGCGCGCTGGCTCTTGCCCTGGGCTCGGAGGATCTCCGCAAGGTAGGGCAGGACGCGGAAGCCCTTGTCCTCGACCCGGACGTTCTCCTCCTGGGCCTGCTCGGCCAGGCGCGCCGCATCGACCAGTGCGCCGCGGGCGAAGCGGATGCGGGACTGCTCGCGCCACTGGTACATCCGGCTCAGCGCGCCCCGGGAGCGGGCCTCGGGCGGGCGGGGACGATCGAGCGCCTCGGCCTCCTGCGCCGCCGCCTCGGCCTCGGTGACGTTCCCGCGCGAGAGCTGGAGCGGCGACATGTCCCAGAGGACGTCGGCGAGGAGCCGGGCGTCCCCGGCCTTCCGGGCGCCGTCCACCGCCTGCTGGAGCCAGGCGCTGACCTCGCGGAGCGGCCGGTCGTAGCGGAGGGTGATGGCCCGGTCCTTGGCCGCGCGCCACGCCCACTCAGAGCCGGCGCCGGCGCGCATCGCGTCCGCGTGGAGGCGGTCCGCGGCGTCGGTGTCCTCACGCTCCAGGGCGACCGCGGCCCGCTCGAACGCGGCGGCCGCCTCGAGGGTGGGGAGCCCGAGCGCGCGGGCCCGGTCGGCCACCCGGGCGAGCGCGGCGTCGGCGAGGGCGAGCTGCCCGTCGTCGAAGGCAATGGCGTAGGCCACCCAGTCGACGGCGGTGGCCTCGAGCGGCGTGGTCGGCAGCCGCTGCAGGCGCACGAGCGTCGCCCGGCGCGCGTCCCCGGTCTGCACCGAGGCGAGACGGACGCCGAGGCGGACGTCGGTGGGATAGAGGTCGAAGAGCGTTCCCCAGAGACCGGCGGCGCGCTCCTGCTCCCCGGAGAGCGCGCGGTGCTCGGCCTCGACGGCCATGCGCTGCTGCTCTGGCAGGCGGCCCGCGGCCTCGAAGGCGAACCGGGCGGTGTCGCGGGCCTCGGCGGAGAAGCCGGCGCGGTCGAGCGCGTGGGCCAGCTCGGTGCGGGCGAGGACGAACTCGGGGGCGAGCGCGGTCACCTGGCGGAAAGCGGCGGCGGCGCCCATGTTGTCCGCGGCGTCGAGCTTCTGCAGGGCGGTCCGCCAGATGCGAGCCGCGGAGGGATCCGCCGGCGCCCAGGTCGAGGGGGTCGACGCGGCCAGGCTCGAGCGCGAGAAGAGGTGGTGGCGGACCACACCCGCGGTGCTGCCGCCGAAGGCCAGCGCGAGCACGCAGCCCGCGGCGAGGCCGAGCGCGCGCCGGACGCGGCGGCGCATCCCGGCGGTGCGAACTCGCTGCCCTTCGAGGAGCCGGACGAAGTCGTCGGGGGTCGGGCAGCGGTCATCGACCGAGGGTGCGAGCGCGCGGGTCAGGGCCCTCCGCCACCGCTCCGGGAGGTCCGGGGTGCGCTGGTCGAGGTCGGGAGGACTGGTACGGGCACGGGCTGCCCCGGGGCCGAGCGGGGTGTCGGCGAAGGGAAGCTCACCGGTGAGCATCTCGTAGGCGACGACGCCGAGCGCGTAGACGTCCGCGGCCGGGCCGAGCGGCGAGCCGGAGGCCTGCTCCGGGGCCATGTACGCGGGAGTTCCCACGTAGCTTCCGGTGCAGGTGAGGACGCGCTGCCCGTCGCGAACGGCGCGCGCGACGCCGAAGTCGGTCACGACGACGCGGGTGCTGCCGTCGGGCCGACGCACGAGGAGGACGTTGCTGCTCTTGAAGTCGCGGTGCAGGACGCCGTGCGCGTGGGCCGCGCCGAGGGCAGCAGCCATCTGGCCGAGCAATGGCTCGGCCTCGTCGGGGAGGAAGCGCCCGCGCCGTCCGATGGCGGCGGTGAGCGTCTCGCCGTCGAGCAGCTCCATCACCAGGAAGAGGAGCTCGCCCTGCTCGCCGGCATGGGCGAAGAGCTCGTAGACGCGGCAGACGTTCGGGTGGGCGACGGCGCGGGCGAGCAGCACCTCGCGGCGGATGCGCTCCTGGGCGTCGGGCAGGGCTCCGAGGAGGACCTTCACCGCGACGCGAGCGCGGAGCATGCGGTCCTCTGCCTCGTAGACGACCCCCATGCCGCCGCGGGCGATGAACCGCCGCAGCTCGAACCGCCCGGCCAGCACCGTGCCCTCGGTGAGCACCTGGGCCGGCGGCCCCGGCGGCGTCCGGAGCAATGTGTCCTGGCAGGACAGATAGGACTGCATGGGCAACTCCTCAGGGGGTCCCCCCCCGAAGACTGTCGTCCCACCCCCCGGATCTTCCCGCGGAGCTGTGGAGATTTTTCAGGCCGGAGTGCCTGGGGGTTCGGCCCCGGAGGCGAGGCTCACCGGGTGTGCCCTCCCGAGGTGTCCCTCGCGAGGTGTCAGACACCTCGTCAGGCGGCGCCCGCCGCCCCGAGGTCTCGCGGGTCCACCGCGAGGTGCCAGACACCTCGTTGATGGCGAGGCCTCTGGAGAGCGTTTCAAGCCAACGGGACGACAGGCCTTTTGGAGGTGTTCGACCCCTTCCGACCCGTTCTCGGGGGACTCGCGAGGTGTCGGCTCGCGAGGTGTCAATCACCTCGTGGAGACACCTCGCCGAGCGACGCCTCGTCGGCGCCCGGACCGCTCGACGGTGTCCAACATCTCCGGGCGGTCGCGAAGGCGGAGGGCCCTCCCCGCCGTCCCGTCCCGGAGACCCCGATCAGCGGCCGGCGAGGAGGCGCCGGGTGTGGCGGGCGATCATCAGCTCCTCGTTCGTGGGGATGACGTAGGCCGGGACACGGCTGGCGGCGGTGCTGATCCGTGGCCCGCCGGCGGCGTTCGCCGCGGGGTCCAGCGTGATGCCGAGCCACCCGGCGCCCTGCACTGCCCGCTCACGGATCGGCACCGCGTGCTCGCCGATGCCTGCGGTGAAGACCAGCGCGTCGAGACCGCCCATCGCCGCGGCCAGCGAGCCGAGCTCGCGCCCGATCCGGTAAACGAAGAGGTCCACCGCGAGCTTCGCCCGCGGCGCGTCGCTCGAGAGCAGCGCGCGCATGTCACTCGAGACGCCTGAGACGCCGAGCAGCCCGGATCGCTGGTAGATGAGCGTCTCGATCGCCCGGGCGTCCATCCTCAGCTCGTCCATCAGATAGAGGAGCACGCCGGGGTCGAGTGATCCGCAGCGCGTGCCCATCGGCAGTCCGTCCACCGCGGTGAAGCCCATGGTGCTGGCCATGCTCCGCCCGCCCTGCATCGCGCACATGCTCGCGCCGTTGCCGAGATGGGCGACGACGACCTTGCCCGCGGCAGCTCTCGCGTCGACCGCCGGAAGCGCGCTCGCGATGTACTCGTACGAGAGCCCGTGGAAGCCGTACCGGCGAACGCCGCGGTCGGTGATCTCCGCCGGCAAGGCGAACGCCTGGGCCAGCTCGGGCTGGACACGGTGGAAGGCGGTGTCGAAGCAGGCCACCTGCGGCAGCGACGGCATCCGCTCGAGCACGTAGCGAATCGGCGCGAGGTTGTGCGGCTGGTGCAGCGGCGCCAGCGGGACGAGCTTCTCCAGCGCCTGGAGGACCTCCGGCGTCACCCGGGCCGGCTCCGAGAACTCGAGGCCGCCATGGACCACCCGGTGCCCCACCGCGACCAGCCGGTGGTCGCCCAGATTCCCGCGCAGGAACTCGACGAGGTGAGAGACCGCGCCCTCCTGGCCGAGCGGCTCTCCTTCCTTCCAGATGCGTTCGGACAGCGAGTTCCCGGAGGCGTCCTCCGCCGTGAACCGGGGACGGGTGGTGAGCCCCTCCGCCTGCCCCCGCAGCGAGAGTTCCAGCTCGGCGCCGCCGGAGCGGAAGACCGAGAACTTCAGGCTCGACGAGCCCGCATTCAGGACGAGAAGCGCATCCGCCATCACGTCACCTCACCGCACGCCGCGCGCTCGTGCGCCGCGCGTCGGCCACCAGGGTCGCCACGGCACAGGAGGCGAGCCGGGCGGTCAGCGAATCGGCGCGGCTGGTGAGGATGATCGGCACCTTCGCCCCGAGCACGATCCCCGCGGCGTCGGCTCCGGCGAGAAAGGTGAGGCTCTTGGCGAGCATGTTGCCCGCCTCGAGGTCCGGCACCACCAGCACGTTGGCCCGTCCGGCGACCGGCGAGTCGATCTTCTTGATCTTCGCCGCCTCGGGGCTGATCGCGTTGTCCAGGGCCAGCGGCCCGTCGAGGAGCGCTCCGGTGATCTGCCCGCGATCCGCCATCTTGCACAGCGCCGCCGCCTCGAGCGTGGAAGGGACGTCCGGATTCACCGTCTCCATCGCCGAGAGGATGGCGACCCGGATCTCGGTGCCGCCGAGGTCCCGCGCCAGATCGATCGCGTTCTGCACGATGTCGACCTTCTCCTTCAGCGTGGGCGCGAGGTTCACCGCCGCGTCGGTGATGAGCAGCGGGCTGGGGTGCCCGGGGACGTCCATGATGAAGCAGTGGCTCACCCGCCGCGCCGTCCGGAGCCCGGTGTCCTTCTTCACCACCGCCCCCATCAGCTCGTCGGTGTGGAGGCTGCCCTTCATCAGCGCCTCGGCCTCGCCGTTGCGTACCAGCTCCACGGCCTTCGCCGCCGACTCCTGGCTGTAGGCGGCGTCGACGATCCGGAACTTCGAAATGTCCGCGCCGCACTTCTCGGCCGTCTCCCGGATGCGGGCGGTGGGTCCGACCAGGATGGGGGCGATCAGGCCCACCCGCGCGGCGTCGATTGCTCCCTTCAGGGAGGACTCGTCGCAGGGATGCACGACCGCGGTCGGCGTGGGCGGGATCGACCTGCAGCGGGCGATCAGCTGGTCGTACTTCTCGTGC
>DASXGF010000669.1:0-2795 GCA_036489275.1 Myxococcaceae bacterium
GCCGCGCCGACCAGCGAGATGGGCATCGCCACCAGCGGCACGAGCGCCGTCCGGATCGAGCCCATGAAGAGGAACACCACGATACCCACGATGAGGATGGTCTCGGTCAGCGTCTTCGAGATCTCCTTCAGCGCGTCCTCCATGAAGACGGTCGCGTCGTAGGCCATCTGCATGTCGACGTCCGGAGGAAGGGTGGGGCGGATGCGATCCATCTCGGCCCGGAGCCGGTGGGCGACCTCGATCTCGTTCACTCCCACCAGCGGCCAGACGCCGAGATAGACCGCCTCCTTCTTCCCGTACTTCGCGACGGTCGTCGCTTCCTCGGCGCCGAGCTCCACCGTCGCCACGTCTCTCAGACGGACGACGGCGCCCTTCCGATCGGCCACGATGAGGTCCTTGAACTCCTCCGCCGATCTCAGATCCGTGTTGGTCAGCAGATCCACCTGGACCAGGTTGCCCTTGGTCTGACCCACCGCCGCCAGGAAGTTGTTCCGCTGGAGCGCCGCGAACACGTCACCCGGCGCGAGGCCGACCGCCGACAGACGGTCGGGATCGATCCAGATCCGCATCGCGAGCTGGCGTCCGCCCTCGAAGGTCACTCGCTGGACCCCCGCCAGGGTGGAGAGCTGGGGCTGCAGCGTCCGCAGCAGCCAGTCGGTCATCGCCGGCCCGTCCCGCTGCGGCGAGGTGAAGCTCAGGTAGAACGAGGCGTAGGGCCGGTCCGCGCGCTGGATCTCCACCACCGGCGGCTCCGCGTCCGCCGGCAGCTCCGTTCTCACTTGCTGGAGCCGGGCGGTCACCTCGGCCAGCGCCGAGACGCTCGGGTGGCCGAGCTTGAGGTGCACGGTGACCGTGCTCAGACCCGCGCGGCTGGTGGACTCGAGATAGTCCACTCCGCTGATCGCCGAGACCACGCGCTCGATCGGGGTGGTGAGGAAGCCCCGGACCGTCTCCGCGCTCGCTCCGTAGTAGGTGGTGGTGATCACCACCGAGGAGCTCTCGATCTTCGGGTACTGCTGGACGCCAAGGCCGCTCAGCGAACGGTAGCCAACCAGCAGGATGACGAGGTTGACGACGATCGCCAGGACCGGGTGCTTGATGAAGACGTCGGTGAATGAACGCACCGGAATTTCTCCTGGACCTAGTTGAGCCGGGCCGAGGCGGTGACCGGCGTGACCTGCACTCTCGCCGCCTCGCGCAGCTTGAAGGACCCCGACGCCGCGACCTGCTCGCCGGGCTTGAGACCCTTGAGGATCAGGACCGAGTCACCCACCAGCGGGCCGCTGGACACCGCTCGTTCGTGCGCGCGCAGCGTCCCGCTCTCGTCCGCGGCGAGCACCCAGACATGGTCTCCGCCTGGGCTCTTCCGCAGGGCCGTCGCCGGCACCGCGACCGCCTCGCTGATCCTTCCGAGCGGCACCCGGACGTGCACCGAGGCACCGGGAGACGGCAGCTCCTTCGTCCCGGAGATGCGCGCCCGGACCATCGCGTTTCTGGTCGAGGGGTCGACCCTCGCGTCGACCGCCACGACACGAGCGGAGATCGGCTCGGCCCCGTCCACGGTGGCCACGTCCACCGACGAGCCCAGCTCGAGTCCGGCGGCGACGTTCTGGGGCACCGAGAAGTCCACGTTCACCTCGTCCGCGACGCCCTGGAGCGTGGTGAGCTGGACCCCCTCGTTGAGGTATTGCCCGACGTGGACGTCCGCCAGACCGACCCGGGCGCGGAACGGCGCACGGATGACCTTCTTGGCGATGCTCGCCCGGAGCCGCTCGACCTGCGCCAGCATGACGTCCTTCTGGGCGCGGGCCTGGTCCACCTCGGCCTCGGAGGTTGCCTCGTACTGCCGGAGGTACACGTGACGGCGCAGGGTGGTCTCGGCCAGCACCGCCTGGGCCTGGAGCGCGCGGAGCTCCGCCGCCTCCACCGACGTGTCCAGCGCGACCAGGACCGTTCCGGCCTCGACGATGGCCCCCGGCGTCAGCGACACGTGCCGGACGGTGCCCGGGAGCTCGTTCCGCAGGGTGATGGACTCCAGGGCCAGCACGGTGCCGATGGCCGTGGTGGACTCTCGATGTGTGCGTGACTCGGCTGAGGCGATGGTCACCGCCTCGACCGGCTCCGGCTGAACGGCCGATCTCTCGGCCGCGAGCCGGTTGTGCTTCCAGGCCGCGAGCACGGTTCCGGTGGTGAGCAGAACGGCCGCGAGAACCAGAGAACCGAGTCGGCGACGAAGAACGAAGCTATACGGCTGCATGCTGGGAACGCCTCCCGTGTACGGCTCGGGAGCAGTTCTAAGAGCATCAAACTGCGCTCGCCACCAAACCACCCGCCGCCGCCTGCGTTTTAGCTACGGCTGGCTGGCGCGACGCGTCGGATCAGTTCCGCGGCGTAGGCGGCGATCACGTCCCGCCGCACCTCGTAGAACATGTATTGGCCGCGGCGGCGCTCGACGATGAGCCCGGCGTTCACCAGGACGTCCATGTGGTGGGAGACCGTCCCCTTGGTCACCCCCGCCTCCCGGCAGAGATCCTGACAGGAGTATTCCGCCTCGCTGCCAATGGACTCCAGCAGCGCCACGCGCCGGGGGTCAGACAGGGCCCTGGAGACCGTCCGGAACTGCTGGGTGGTCAGGGCGGGTCGGGGGTTCGTGCCCAAGTTCGATCGTCACCAAACTATCACCCAGGCCTGGACGGCGCACGCGAGGCGGTCACGGCGGGGTGCTCGGCCCCCGCCGGCAGGGTCCACTCGCCGACCTCGAGGGTCTCGATCTTCAGGGACTTGATGGTGAACGA
>DASXGF010000676.1:0-2720 GCA_036489275.1 Myxococcaceae bacterium
ACGTCAGAACCGGAACCCGACGTAGCCTTGGACAATGATGCCGTTGAACTTGAACGAGTTGATCGCGCCTGACGGGTCGTTCGCCGTGGTGGAGCTGAAGCCCGGGTCAAGCCAGAGGTACTTGAGCTCCGCCCCGAGGAGGAGCTGCCCGAGGTAGAAGTCCACGCCCGCGCCGGCGATGCCCGCGAAGCCGGCCTTGGTGGAATTGGAGCCGAGGCCGCTCACCGAGCTGATGCCCACGCCCGCGCCGCCCTCGCCGTACGGAGCCATGAAGCCGCCGATCGGCAGCCGCACCCGGGCGGTGAGCAGGACCGGCCAGGTCTTGAAGTCCACGTCGTTGGCGCCGGTCGTCAGGTACCCCGCGCTGAACTGCAAACCGAAGATGCCCCAGTAGGCGCCGATCGCACCGTCGATCGCGTACTTCGTCGGCCACTTGTTGAAGGTGTTCCCGATGGCGTTCAGGCCGTTGGTCTCGCTCGGGAAGTATGGGCCGAACTTCACGGCGACGTAGGTGTTGTGCTCCTCGGTGGTGACGGTTTGCGCGGCGGCGACCGAGGGCACGAGCAAGGCCGTGCCCACAGCCAGCGCCGCCAGGACCGCTGCGACTGACTTCGAATTCATCGATGACCCCTTCAGGATTGGTTCCGGCCGGGGCCCCGCTTACCTGCAACGGCCCCCTTCCTCGTAAGGGAAACCATCGTGCGGGCCGGCGGCAACGGGCGGTTGCACCGAAGCGTTGTCCGGACTGCGGCTGATCGAGCAGGTGTGCGCGAACATTCCATCGATCGAGGCGCGGATTTCATCCGGATGCTCCGCCCACCAGCAGGCGCATCGGACCGAGGCGAGCCGCCACCAGCGACCACCCATGCGGCTCGGTGGCCTCCTCGGGAAGGGGTCATCACCGGCCCACGTTGCGCGCGCCTCCCTCGGCGATGCCGCGCGCGCCCCCTGGGCGGCTGCCCTCACGCACGGCCGGATGTCGCTGGTGCTGCCGCCCGAGCCGTTCGCCGATGCGGTCGGCGGTGCTCGCACGGTGCTCGACCGCCGGGCGGACGTGCTCGCCAGGACGAAACCGCCGGAGGACCCGTCTCGGCCGGACGCTGGCTCCTTCGGGGCGCCGCGCCTGGGACGACGCGGTCGGCGGCGCCCGTGCCCGTTAGACTGCTCGGCCCCCATGGCTGACGCGCTCGCCCATTTCCAGCCTGCAGTCCGCGACTGGTTCCGGGCTTCCTTTCCCGGTCCGACGCCGCCGCAGGCGCTCGGCTGGCCGGTCATCGCCCGCGGGGAGTCGGCGCTCCTCCTGGCGCCTACCGGGAGCGGCAAGACGCTGGCGGCATTCCTGGCCTGCATCGACCGGCTGATGTTCGCTCCACCGCCGCCGCGGGATCGCCGGTGCCGGCTGGTCTACGTGTCGCCGCTGAAGGCGCTGGCGGTGGACGTGGAGCGCAATCTGCGGGCCCCGATCATCGGCGTCGCGAACGTGGCGGCCGGCCGCGGAGATGCCCACATCCTCCCGACGGTCTCGGTCCGTACCGGAGACACCGCGGCGCGAGACCGGGCCCGCTTCCAGCGCGAGCCCGCGGACATCCTCATCACCACCCCGGAGTCGCTCTACCTGCTGTTGACCTCCAACGCCCGGGAAGCGCTCCGGAGCGTGGAGACGGTCATCGTGGATGAGATCCACGCGCTCGTCCCGACCAAGCGCGGGGCGCACCTGGCGCTGTCCCTGGAGCGGCTCGAGCACCTCGCGGGACGCAGGCTCCAGCGGATAGGCCTGTCCGCCACCCAGCGGCCGCTGGACGAGGTGGCGCGCTTCCTCGGAGGTGCGACGGTGCAGGTCTCGGAGGCGGAGGCCGGGCGCTCGAGCGCCGTCACCTCGCCGGCTCCCGATCTCGGCGTCGACGGGGGCACCGCCGAGGAGGAGCTGCGGACCGAGTTCGCCGCCCCGACGCTGACCCCGGCGTGGCGGCCGGTCACCATCGTCGATGCCGGCACCCGGCGGTCCCTCGAGCTGCGGATCGAGGTCCCGGTGGAGGACATGGCCCGCATCGGCGAGCCGATCGAGGGTCCCTCCGGTCCCGCGGCGCAGGGGCCGGTGCGGAGCTCCATCTGGACGGCCATCCATCCTCGCCTGGTGGAGCTCGTCCGCGAGCACCGCACCACGCTGGTCTTCGTCAACAGCCGGCGGATCGCCGAACGGCTGGCGGCGGCCCTGAACGAGCTCGCCGGCGAGCCGCTGGCCCGCGCGCACCACGGTTCGCTCGCTCGGGCACAGCGAAGCGAGATCGAGGACGCGCTCAAGGCCGGGCACCTCCGGGCGCTGGTGGCCACCAGCTCGCTGGAGCTGGGCATCGACATGGGCGCGGTCGACCTGGTCATCCAGATCGAGGCTCCGCCCTCGGTGGCGAGCGGCATGCAGCGCATCGGACGCGCCGGTCACCGCATCGACGCTCCCAGCACCGGCGTCATCTTCCCCAAGTACCGCGGCGACCTCTTGGCCTGCGCCGCGCTGACCAAGGCGATGACCGACGGCCGGGTCGAGGCCACCCGACACCCGCGCAACCCGCTGGACGTGCTCGCCCAGCAAGTGGTGGCCATGACCTCGGTCGAGACGTGGGGCGTGGATGCGCTCTACGCGGCGGTGCGGGGCGCGGCTCCATTCGCCGAGCTGAGCCGCACGGTGTTCGAGAACGTGCTCGACCTCCTCTCCGGCCGCTTCG
>DASXGF010000730.1:0-2781 GCA_036489275.1 Myxococcaceae bacterium
GCGTTCACGCCGGCACCTCCCGGGCGAGGGCCGGCGTCGGGACGAGCGTTGCGCCCCGGGCCAGCGCTTCGCGGCGCATCCGCTCCACCACCAGCTCGGCGGAGAGCATCACCATCGGCAGACCGGTCCCCGGCCGGGTGGAGGCGCCGACGAAGAAGAGGTTCCGGACCGTCGGGTCCTGGTTCGGCGGGCGGAACGGTCCGACCTGGAAGAGCTGGTGGCCGAGGCCGAAGGCGCTGCCGTGCTCGAGGGAGAAGCGGCTCGCCCAGTCGTCGGGGGTGAAGCTGCGCTCGGTGACCACGTGGCGCTCGAGGTCCAGGCCCTCCTCGCGCAGTCGCCGGAAGACCTGCGCCCGGACGCGGGGGCCCTCGGTGGCCCAGTCGAGCGAGGGATGCTGCCGCGGCACCGGCACCAGCACGTAGAGCCCGTCACGACCTGGCGGGGCGAGCGAGGGGTCGGTGCGGCTGGCCACCGCGACGTAGAGGCTGGGATCCGCCGGCACGCGGAAGCGCCGGAAGATGTCCTCGAACGACCCGCGGTAGTCGCTGCCGAGAAAGACGGTGTGGTGTCCGAGCTCGGGCACTCGTCGGTCGAGCCCGAGGTACAGCATGTAGCCGCTCGAGGTGTAGTGGAGCCGGTCCGCCTGCCGCAGCCGGGTGACCGACGGATCGACGAGGTTCCGGTAGGCCCACGGCAGGTCGGCGTTGCAGAGCACCAGGTCCGCGGCCAGATGGGTGCCGTCGTCGAGCGTGACGCCGGTGGCGCGCTTGCCATCGAGGTCGATGCGCGTCACCCGGGTCCGGTAAGCGAGGCGCGCTCCGACGTCTCGTGCAAGGCGCTCGAGCGCGCGGGGCAACGCGTGGAGGCCGCCCTCCGGGAACCAGATGCCCGTGCCCAGCTCGCTGTAGGGGAGCAGGCCGTAGACCGCGGGGCTCTCGTAGGGAGAGAGGCCCAGGTACATTGTCTGGAAGGTGACCGCCGCGCGGAGCCGCTCGTCGCGAAAGAGCTCGCTCGCCACCGAGGAGAGCCGCCGGTGCCCGCGGACCCGGACGAAGGCGGCGAGGCTCGCCGGGGTGAGGAACTGGCCCAGATGGTCGTAGTCGCGACCCGCGAAGCGATCGAGGCTCGTCCGGTACTGGACCTGGCCGAGCGCGAGAAAGCGGAGGAAGCGCGCGAAGCTGCCGGTCTCGAGCCGCTCCAGCTCCTCCTTCATCCGGGTGATCTCGGAGGTGAAGGTGAGGCTCGAGCCGTCGCGGAAGCGGAGGGTGTAGTTGGGGTCGCAGCGGTGCAGCCGGAGGTACGACGCCATGCTCGCGCCGAGGTCGCGGAAGGTCCGCTCCACCACCTCGGGCATGAGGAGAATGGTGGGGCCCATGTCGAAGGTGAAGCCGTCGACCAGGAGCTGAGCGCACCGACCTCCGGGCGCCGCCGTCTGCTCGAGCACCTGCACGTCGAACCCGGCGTGGGCCAGGCGGGCTGCGGCGGCGAGACCGCCCACGCCTGCACCGACCACCACTGCCGAGAGCCGTCGCGCCACGATGTGCCGCCTCAGCAACGCCGCTGCGAGAGGGAGAGGACCAGCGAGTCGAGCAGGTCCCGGAAACCGCCGCCATGGGGAAGGGAGGCGACGATCCGGCGTGAACGTCGGGATTCGCGCTCGATGAGCCGCTCGGTGGCGGCGACGCCGCCGTGGGCGGTGACGAGGAGGCGCGCCCGGGCGAGCGTCACGGGGTCGGTGGCCCCCTGGCTCCACAGTGCGTCCATCTGGTTGCGGATGGCCGGGGGGGCCCGGGTATACGCCGCGAGCACGGGGAACGTCCGCTTGCCCTGGGCGAGGTCTCCGTCGGTGCTCTTCCCGGCCAGCGCGGGGTCGCCGTCGAGACCGATGAGGTCGTCGCGCAGCTGGTAGGCGAGGCCGACGTGCCGCCCGACCCGCTCCAGCGCCTGCAGCAATGCGGGCTGGGCTCCGCCGAGCATTGCTCCGCACACCAGGGGCGCGACGAAGCCGTAGCGCGCGGTCTTGAGGTGCGCGACCCGCAGCGCCTGGAAGAGCGTCACCTCGGAGAGTGGCGCCCGGGTGAGGTCCAGGTCGAGGTATTGGCCGGCCGCGGTGTGGCGGCAGATGCCGAGGTAGTGGCGCACCACGCGCGAGGCGGCGGGGAGGCCGGTGGCGAGCATGGCCTCGATGGAGCGGGCGAAGAGATGGTCACCGACCACCACCGCGAGGTCCTCGCCGAGCGTTCCGGCGGCGAGCACTCGATGCAGGGCGGGGCTGCCGCGGCGGTGCTCGGCGCGGTCCGCCACGTCGTCGTGGATGAGCAGGAAGGTGTGCAGCAGCTCGAAGGCCGCGGCGAAGGTCCACACTCCTTCGCCGAGCTGGGTGTGGCCCGTCCCGAGGCCGTGGCCCATGGCCAGCAGCGCCGGCCGGAGTCGCTTGCCGGGTCGGAGCGCGTACTCGCGGACACAGACGAGCGCGCGGCTCCAGCGGGGGTCGATCGTCTGCTCGTCGGGAAGCGCGAGCAGCTCGGCGAGGCGCCCCTCGACGTGGGTTTGCGTGTGCCGCAGCCAGAGGAGCGCGGCGTCGGAGGGGTCGGTCAGCGCGAGGGCCATCGGAGCTCCCTTCCCTGGTCAGGTTCCTGGAAGTACGCGGAGTGTCCGACGGGCGCAATCGGGGAGCTCCCACGTGCGTTTGCTGATCGCGATGGGACTGCTGCACGGACTCTGGTTGCTGGTGGTGGGCGCGCTGGGCGCGGCGACGATCGTCGCCCGTGACCGGCGAGG
>DASXGF010000746.1:0-6806 GCA_036489275.1 Myxococcaceae bacterium
ATGCGGTGGCCTCCGGAGTTGTGGCGAGCATAGGCAGAGCGACCCCGCTGGCCAGCGGAAGGTGATGCTCCTTGCTTCCGGTGAACGATCCGGCGCCCTGGTTGAAACCTCGATGCGAGCGCAACGTCGTCAGCGATCGCCCGGGCCTGACCCGGAGACGGCGAGCCGGGCACGGACGGGCCGTCCGGCCGGGAGCGCCAGGTTCACCACGACGGCGACCACGACGTTCACGACGAGCGCCAGCAGCCCGACGTACACCGAGAACGCAACAGAGCCCAGGTGAACGGTGTGAACCGGCTTCAGCCCGTCTGCCCACGCCCACGCGCTTCCGCTGAGCAGGCCCACCGCCCAACCCGCCAGGAGCGAGGGCGCGCGGAACCAGTCGACGTAGAGGCCGAACACCAGCGCCGGAAAGGTCTGCAGGATCCAGAGGCCCCCGAGCAGCTGGAGGTCGAGCGCGAACTTGGTGGGGAGGTAGATGACCGCCAGCAGCGCGCCGAGCTTCACCACCAGCGACGTCACCTTGGCCACGTGCGCCTCACCCTCCGGCGTGATGTCGGGCCGGACGTACGCCTTCCAGAAGTTACGGGTGAAGAGGTTGGCCGACCCGATGCTCATCACGGCCGCGGGCACGAGCGCGCCGATCGCGATGGCCGCGAAGGCGAACCCGCTCATCCAGCTGGGAAAGAGCAGGTTGAACAGGGCGGGGACGACGTCGTTGTTGTTGGTCAGGTTCAGCCCCGCGCCACGGCCCATGTACCCGAGGAGCGCGAGCAGCCCGAGGAGCAGCGTGTAGGCCGGGAGGAGGATGGCGTTCTTCCGGATGGTGTTGCCGTGCGAGCTGGCGAAGATCCCGGTCAGCGTGTGCGGGTACATGAACGCCGCGAACGCCGAGCCCAGAGCCAGGGTCGCATAGGGCAGGTACTGCCCCGGCGCGAGCAGGAGCCCGGCGTTCGGCTTCCCGGCGAAAGCCGCGTCGGCCGCGCGGAAGATGGCGGCGTAGCCGCCGAGCTTCGCAGGCACGATCGCCACCGCCACGAGGACCACGATGTAGATCATCACGTCCTTCACGAACGCGATCAGCGCCGGTGCCCGGAGTCCGGAGGAGTAGGTGTAGACCGCGAGGATGGCGAAGGCCGCGATCAGCGGCAGCTCTCCGCGGAGGCCGAGTGCCCGGATGGCCGCCGCCATTCCCACCAGCTGGAGCGCGATGTACGGCATTGTCGCGAGCACACCGGTCGTCGCGACCGCCAGCTCGAGGCTGCGCGAGTGGTACTGCCCGTGGACCACGTCCGCGGCCGTGACGTACCCGCGATCCCTCGCGAGATGCCAGAGGCGGGGCATGACCGCGAAGACGAAGGGATAGACGATGATGGTGTACGGCAGCGCGAAGAACCCGTATGCGCCCACGGCGTAGACGAGGGCGGGGACGGCGATGATCGTGTAGGCGGTGTAGAAGTCGCCGCCCACCAGGAACCAGGTGATCCAGGTTCCGAACTTCCGGCCGCCGAGCCCCCACTCGTCGAGGTGGGCGAGCGTCGCGGGCCTCCGCCACCGCGCGGCGACGAACCCCAGCACCGTCACCAACAAGAGGAAGAACACGAAGACCGCGAGCGCGACCCCGTTGACCTCAGTCCTCATGGGGCACCCGGCGGTAGACGAGCCAGATGAGGAGCACGGTGATGGGCACCCAGAGCAGCTGGTACCAGTAGAAGAAGGGGAACCCGAGAAGCACCGGCTCGCTCCGGTTGTAGAGCGGGACCCAGAGGAGCCCCAGGTACGGCAACAGCAAGAGCAGCTGGATCGGCCTCGAGCTCCGCTTCGCTTCCATCGCGCCGGCCTCGCTCCCGCGGTTGGGGTATGCGGTTGCTGTGGTGACGAGCGGGACCGGTGCCAACTGTTTCCGGGGAACCGCGTGGCACGTGGGGCGCGTTCTGTTCAGTTCGGTGAACGCGGTGTGCCGGTCACGGTCGGGCGCGGAGCGGAGCGAGGTCGGAGCTCTCGGCGCCTCGGCCGGTGCGGAGGCGTCCGGCGGATCACCCGACGGCGGTCGGCGCCTGATGGTGGAACGGGCAGCGTCCGACGCTCGTGGCCGGCGGAGCTCCGCGGACCCGTCGCGGCCCACGTGCCCGTGCCTCGAGGAGGAGCAGGTTGTCCGCCGGGAGCAGGGTCACCCCGGGAAAGGGACGAGCCTCGGAGCCGGCCGGGACGCTCAGCACGAAGCGGCGGAGCACCGCGGCCAGGACCGCCGAGGCCTCGACCTGGGCGAACGAGCTGCCGATGCACGTCCGGGGACCGCCTCCGAAGGGGAAGTAGGCGAAGCGGGGAAGCGTCTCGAGGAAGGCGGGTGTCCACCGCTCGGGCCGGAACTCGTCGGGCGCCTCGAAGTGGCGCTCCGAGCGCTGGATGGCCCACTGGGGGATCATCATCTCCGTCCCGGGCCTCACCTCGTGCTCGCCGATCCGGCAGTGCGCGACGGTGGTCCGGCTGATCCGGTACGCCGGCGGATAGAGCCGCAGTCCCTCCCGGATGACCTGGTCCAGCAGCTCCTCGCCGCCGCCCTGCTCGAGCTGGAGCGCCAGGGTCTCCGCGACCTCGGGGTGCCGGGCGAGGAGGTGCAGGGTCCAGCTCAGGGAGCTCGCGCTGGTCTCGTGGCCGGCGAGGAACATCGTGACGATCTCGTCGCGGATCTGCCGGTCGTCGATGGGCCTGCCAGCCTCGTCCCGGGCGGAGAGCAGCAGCGACAGGAAGTCGCCGTCACGCTTCTGGCGCCGCCGACGCTCGAGGAGCGCCGCCACGAACGCGTCCAGCTCCCGGATCGCCCCGCGAAAGCGCCGCGAGTACGACGTCGGAAGAAGGGTGGGCTCGACGACGAAGTCCGGCCGTCCCAGCGCGGTGGCGAGCGCGCGAACCCCAGCGAACGCCAGCCCCCCCGCTGCTCCGACCCACTGCGCGTAGAGGTGGTGGAAGGCATGGAGCGCCTCGGCGGCCGCGCTCACCAGCGCCTGGGCCTCGGAGAGTTTCTCGCCGAAGAGCGAGCGCGCCAGCACCTCGAAGCACAGCTCGGTCATGTCGTGATGGATGTTCCGGACCTCTCCGTCCTCGAAGGTGTCCAGGAGCTGCCGGCAGGCGTCCTCCGCCAGGCGTCCGTAGAGCTCGAGCTGCCGCGGGTGGAACGCTGCCTGGAGTGTCCGGCGCTGGCGCAGCCAGAGGTCCCGGTCCGAGGTGAGGAGACCCTCTCCGAAGGCGAGCCGCGTCGAGCGTAGCCCTGCCGACTTGATGAAGCAGCGCTGCTTGCGAATCAGCACCTCCTCGACGAGCTCGGGCGCGGTGACGACGCAGATCGGCAGCTGCCAGATGTGCGTCCGGACCAGGCCTCCCTCCTCTTCGCATCGCCGATAGAACCCGAGGATGTCCGAGCGGGCCTCGAGCGCCGCCCCGTAGAGCCACTGCATGCTCACTGGAGGGTCTCCACCCGCGCCGGCGCTGGCTGCCGGGAGGGGTCGCGCACCGACGCCGGCGGCGCCCGGAGGTCCCAGATGAGGCCGGTGGCGCTGAGCAGCTTGAGCACCCACCAGGTCACGTCGATCTCCCACCAGTAGAAGCCCAGCGCCGCGGACGACTGGTAGTGGTGGTGGTTGTTGTGCCAGCCCTCGCCGAGGGCGATCACGCCGAGCAGGGCGTTGTTCCGCGAGTCGTCGCCGGTGTCGTAGCGGACCGAGCCGAAGGCGTGGGCGACCGAGTTGATCGCGAAGGTGAGGTGCCAGAGCAGCACCGATGAGACGAAGGCGCCCCAGATCGCCGCCGGCAGCCCGCCGAGCAGGAACAGCCCGCCGAGCATCACCATCGGAGGCACGAGGTGGTGACGGTCGAGCCAGCGGAGCTCGGGGAAGCGGGCGAAGTCCCCAATCAGCTCGAGGTTGGTCTTCTCGAAGCGCTTGGAGAGGACCCACCCGATGTGGCTCCAGAGGAAGCCTTTCTGGCGCGGCGAGTGGAGATCGGCCGGTTCGTCGGAGTACCGGTGGTGTTGCCGGTGATTTCCCGCCCACCAGAGAGCGCCGCGCTGGGCGCAGGTGCCACCGACGAACGCGAGCACGAACTGGAACCCGCGGCCGGTCTTGTAGCTGCGGTGCGAGAAGTAGCGATGAAAGCCACCGGAGAGGGCGAGCATCCGCACCGCGTAGACCGCGCCTGCCAGCGCGACGTAGCTCCAGCGGAAGGGGACGAAGAACGGTCCGACGATCCCCACCGCGTGGCAGAGGTACATCGGCAGGGAGCGGTGGTGAGGGATCTCTTGCTCGCGCGTCGGCGAGGGACCAGGGGTCATGTCAGGAAGTACCCGGTCGGGGAACTTGTCGCGGGGGGGGAACGGAACAGATCCCCCTTCCGGCGACCGGTACGGATGCACCCAGGGCCAGCTCGTCGTGTCCGGAGGCCTGGTGGACCGAGCGTGATCCGATTCGACGCGATCATCGTCGGGGGCGGGCCGGCCGGAAGCGCATGCGCGCGGGTCCTCCTGCGCGGCGGGCTCCGGGTGGCGGTCATCGACCGTCGCCGGTTCCCGCGGGTCAAGCTCTGCGCCGGGTGGATCAGCGCGCCGGTGTGGGACGTGCTCGAGCTCTCGCGACGCGAGTACTCCGGGGGCGTCTGGCCCTGGCGCCGCTGCCACGTCCGCTACCGCGGCCGGACGTACCGGATCCCCGCCCGCGGCGACTTCATCCGGCGGGTGGAGCTCGACGCCTTCCTCCTCCGCCGCAGCGGCGCCCGGGTGATCGACGGTCATCCGGTGGTGTCGCTCGAGCGGGAGGACGGGCTGTGGGTCGTCGACCGGGCATACGCCGCGCCGTGGCTGGTCGGCGCCGCGGGGACGAACTGCCCGGTGGCGCGGAGGCTGTTCCCCGAGAAGCCGAACCCTCCGGTCGGCGTGCAGGAGCGCGAGTTCGAGTCCGACGCCGCGGAGGTCGCCGCCACCCGCGTCGGGGCCGACGGGGAGCCGGAGCTCCTCCTGCACGACGACCTCGGTGGCTACTCGTGGAACGTGCCCAAGGGCGGCTGGCTGAACGTCGGTACCGGCACGGCCTCCGCGCGGCGGGTCCGGACGGGATGGGCCGCGGCGCGGGACTTCTTCCTCGACAGCGGACACCTGCCGGAGAGCGCCCGTGGCCCGCTCGGGCAGATGGAGGGCCACGCCTACCATCTCTTTCATCCCGCCCATCTCGAGACGGCCCAGCGCGACGGCGCGTTCCTCGTCGGCGATGCGCTGGGGCTCGCGCATCCCCTGACCGCCGAGGGGATCCTCCCGGCGGTCCTCTCCGGCCGGACCTGCGCCGAGGCAATCCTCGACGGAGCGGCGAACGCGTACGGGCCACGGCTCGCGGCCCACCCGACGCTGCGCGACTACGCGCTCACCCGCGACCTCCTCCGCGGGCTGATCTCGCTGCGGAGCAAAAGGCGCGGGCCGCCAGGGGAACCCGGCCGCCTGGCGCGCGCGGCGACGGCCCGAGGATTTGCCTGGATGTTCGGCGGACGCCCGATTCCCGGTGGGCGCCTCCTCAGCGGCGCGTTGCGTCTCGGTGGAGGCCGGGCGCCGTGACGGCGAGCGCCGGGGCGGGCCCGCTGCCGCGGGTCGGTCGAGCGGAGCGGATCGTCCGCGACCTTCTCGAGTCCGCCGACGTGCGGGTGGGCGGCAGCCGCGCGCACGACATCCAGGTCCACGATGCAGCGTTCTACCCGCGCGTGCTCCGTGACGGGCGGCTCGGGCTGGGCGAGTCCTACGTGGACAGCCAGTGGGACACGCCGGCGCTGGACGAGCTCACCGCGCGACTGATCCATGCAGGGGTCAAGCGGCCATCGCCCAGCTGGCGCGCGGCGGCCGACGTCGCGGTGGCCTGGGCGTGGAATCTCCAGAGCGCGGTCCGCGCACGCCGCTCCGTCGAGCGCCACTACGACATCGGGAACGACCTCTACCAGGCGATGCTCGGAGAGACGCTCGCCTATACCTGTGCCTACTGGAACTGGGCCGGAGACCTCGACGAGGCCCAGCGAGCGAAGCTCGATCTCGTTTGCCGCAAGCTCGGCCTGCAACCGGGGATGACGGTGCTCGAGCTCGGGTGTGGATGGGGGACCTTCGCCCGCCACGCGGCGGCCCTCTACGGCGTCCGGGTCAGCGGGTACACGGTGTCACGCGAGCAGGTCTCGCTCGGAACCGAGCTGTGCCGTGGCCTTCCCGTCGATCTGCACCTCGCGGACTACCGCACCGCGCAGGGCACCTACGACGCGGTGGTCTCCATCGGGCTGATGGAGCACGTCGGCCCGAAGAACCACCGGCTGTACATGGAGACCGTCGACCGCTGTCTCAGGCCTGGCGGCGTCGCGTTCATCCACACCATCGGGAGCAACCGCAGCCAGGTCCTCATCGACGCCTGGTTCCACCGCCACGTCTTCCCCAACGCCGCCATCCCGTCCCTTGCGCAGATCGCCTCGGCGATGGAAGGGGTATTCGTCGCGGAGGACGTCCACAACATCGGCCCGCACTACGACCGGACGCTGTTGGCCTGGGCCGCGAACTTCGAACCCGCCTGGCCGCGCCTGAGAGCCCGTTACGGCGATCGCTTCCGGAGGCTCTGGCGGTACTACCTGCTCTCGTCGGCAGGAGCGTTCCGTGCGCGGTTCATGCAGCTGTTCCAGATCGTCATGACCCGGCCCGGTACCCGTCAGCCCGACTGCCGCGTGAGCTGAGGGCGGATCCGACGGCCTGCCCGGGAGTGACCGTTTCTGGGACGCAACGTCCCGCTCCCGGGGGCCAT
>DASXGF010000003.1:0-1842 GCA_036489275.1 Myxococcaceae bacterium
CATCCTCGGTCCGCCGCCCGAGACGCAGGTGCTCCACTAGCCCGTTCCTAGAGCTTCTTGTGGTCTTCGGCAGGCGTCTCCATCGCCATGTTCCAGGGCTCGACCGGGAGGTTGGGGCCGGAGGTCCAGGTGACCAGCGACCACCCGGTCTGCGGCCCGAAGGTCTGGCCGAAGCCCCAGTCGGCGCGGGTCCCGAACAGGGTGAGCGGGGGCTGCGCCTGGGTGGTGAGCGGCGAGGTCTCGCCCCTCGTCGTCCCCGGGACGAACGCGTTCGGGTCCGAGGGAAGCCGGGCCAGACCGCTGGAGGTGCTGACGAACATCACCCCCCAGCGTCCGGCATTGCCGAGGCTGGTGGTGTCCGGCGTGCTGGAGAGCGGCCCGTGCTCGTACGAGCAGCCGACCACGGAGGCGCCGAGCGCGAGCGCGCCGGCCAGAGCCAGGGGACGGGGAAGAAGGCGCATACCGGGCGGTGGCCTTAGCACAAACGGCCACGGCCGGAAGGTCCGACCGTGGCCGCGCGTGAACTTCCGCTGAACGCCGGTTTACTTGCTGGTGCCGCCGCTCGTGGTGTCCGGCGTGGTTGAGCCGCTGCTCGACCCGCCCTGGTAGGACTTCTGCTGCTTCGAGGGATCGGTCGCCCCGGTGCTGCCGGAGCCACTGCTCTGGTCCGACGTCGAGCCCGTGCCTGCCGAGCCGCTGCCGCCGTAGCTGGACCCGCTGCCCGCCGAGCCCGAGCCCGAGCCCGCGCTACCCGAGCCGCCGTAGCTGGACCCGCTGCCCGCCGAGCCCGAGCCCGCGCTACCCGAGCCACCGTAGCTCGAGCCGCTGCCGGTCGAGCCGGGGGTGGTGGAGGTGGAGCCGGTGCTGGTGCCGGAACCGGTCTTCTGGTCCGACGTCGAGCCCGAGCCCGTCGTCCCCGTGCTGCCGGAAGACTGAGCGAAGGCCAACGGCGCCGCTCCGAGCATTCCGACGAGAACCATCTTCTTCATGAATCCGTTCATCGTTTCCTCTCTCCAGAATTTGGCGACCCAAGGGGTTGTGAAAGGGCGGGTCGCCCGAGGTTCCGGAGAGGGTTGGGACTGCCTGGAGTCATCACCACTGACCTGCGGGCCAAGTTCGACGCAGCGGGACGCGCGGCCGAGGAGCAGCCCGTCGGCCCTCCAAGAATTCCCGGCACCGAGGCAGAGTGCCGGGAGCCCTCGTGCGCGTTTTCCATTCGGACCACCACGTCGTCCCGCTCCCGCCAGGCCATCGCTTCCCGATGGGGAAGTACCGGCTGCTCCGGGAGTCGCTGCTCGCCTCGGGCGTCCTCCGGGCGAACGAGCTTGCTCCGGCGGAGCTCGTGGATGTCGAGGCGCTGTTGCACGTGCACACGCCGCGGTGGGTCCGGGCGGTGCTCGAGGCTCGATTGAGCGAGGCCGAGGAGCGGCGCCTCGGCTTCCCCTGGAGCACGGAGCTGGTGGCGCGTTCGCGGGCCTCGGTCGGGGGCACGTGCGCGGCGGCGGCGCGCGCGCTGATGGAGGGCATCGGCGGAAACCTCGCCGGCGGAACGCACCACGCGTTCCCCGACCACGGCGAGGGCTACTGCGTCTTCAACGACATCGCGGTGAGCATCCGGGTGCTCCAGGCCGAAGGCAGCATTCGCCGCGCGCTGGTGGTGGACCTCGACGTGCACCAGGGCAACGGGACCGCCGCCGTGTTCGCCGGCGACCCGGAGGTCTTCACCTTCAGCATGCACGGCGAGCACAACTTCCCCTTCCGGAAGCAGCGCTCGAGCCTCGACATCGGGCTGCCCGACGGCTCGCGGGACGAGGTCTACCTCGACGTGCTCACCCGCCACCT
>DASXGF010000009.1:0-5145 GCA_036489275.1 Myxococcaceae bacterium
GGCCGTTGGGATCGGCGTTCGGGTCGCGGGTCTCGAAGCTCTTCTGCGCGGCCTGGTTGATCCAGACGTGGTCGCTCATCCCGGAGACCTTGCTGGTCTGTCCGGTCGTCGGGTCGCGGACCGTCTGCTGGCCGAGCGCCGTATCCACCCAGTCGGAGGCGATGCGGTCTCGCGCGGCCATGTTCTGAAGTGCTGGGCGACCGAGCTCGCCTGCGCCTGGTTCATCGCGTTCATCTGCTGCTGGTGCACGGCGAAGTTCGCGTTCTGTGCGGCGAGGAACTGATCGTGCTGCTGCTTCTGCAGCGCCATCGACTGCTGGGCCAGCTGATTCTGGAGCTGCATCTGCTGCTGCGACAGCTGGTTGAGCTGCTGGGCCGCCTGGGCGTCGCGCGCAGCCATCATCGCCTGATAGGCCTGGGTCCAGCGGGGAATCGCGATGGCCCCCGCCTTGTCGACCGCCTTGACCGTCTCGTCCAGCTCCCGCGCTCGCACGAACGGCGCGGACGATCGCCTGGCAATCCTCCATCCAGTTCCCGGACCGCTCGCCCCCGTAGGCGAACCGGTGACAGTACAGGTAGACGGTGAGCAGCCCCTCCATCGGGAAGCTGCCGTTCTGGTAGCGCACCTTCGCCTGCGCGACTTCCAGATGATTGGCCTCGTAGGTCTGCGGATGGCTGCGCGAGCTCTTCTCGCTCATTGCATCCGCGTCCGCGTTCCACTTCGTCTGGGCCTCTATCACGTCATCGCTCCGGACTACCCGGGCTTTGGCTCGAGCTCCGTTCCCGCCCGGGAGGCCTTCGCCTACACCTTCGCCCACTACGCGGAGGTCGTGGACGCCCTCCTCACCCAGCTCGGCGTCGATCGCTAGGCGCTCTACGTCCAGGACTACGGCGCCCCGGTCGGGTACCGCCTCGCCCTTCGCCACCCCGAGCGGGTCACCGCCCTCGTGGTGCAGAACGGAAATGCCTACGAGGAAGGGCTTCGCGACTTCTGGACGCCGCTCCGGGCGGCCTGGGCCGATCCATCTCCCGAGCACCGCCAGGCGCTCCGGCAAGGGCTCACGCTCGAGGCGACCCGGGGGCAGTACCTGGGCGGGGTGAAGGACCCCACGCGGGTGGACCCGGACAGCTGGATCGTCGACCAGGCGCTCCTTCAGCGACCGGGCGTGGACGAGATCATGCTCGACCTCTTCCTCGACTACCGGACCAACGTCGCCCTCTACCCACGCTTCCAGGACTTCTTCCGGACCCGGCGGCCGCCCACGCTCATTGTCTGGGGGAAGAACGACGTCATCTTCCCGGCGGAGGGCGCCTATCCCTACCAGCGCGACAACACCGGGGCCGAGCTTCACCTTCTCGAATCCGGGCACTTCGCGCTTGAAGACCGGCTGGACGAGATCGCCACGCTGATGCGGGACTTCCTCGATCGGAAGCTCCGGCCACGCCGCTAGGCCCTCCCGGGCCGTAGCCGGCCGGTCTCCCTCCGGGCCACGTGACCCGCGACACCCGTGCGTCCTTGGCCCTTGTTGATTATCGAGTCAGTCGCGTAGGGTGCGCGCGACACGGCGCGTCACCACGCCTCAGGGAGCAACGACGATGAGCCTCATCCGAAAGGTCGCGGTCCTCGGTTCCGGCGTCATGGGCAGCGGCATCGCCGCCCACGTGGCCAACGCCGGCATCCCCGTCCTCATGCTGGACATCGTGCCCCCCGAGGCCGCCCCGGGCGAGGATAGGAACAAGAAGTCCTTCCGGAACAAGTTCGCCCTCGCCGGCCTGGCGAATCTCAAGAAGCTCCGGCCGGCCCCCCTCTTCAGCTCCGCCGCGCTCGACCTCATCGAGATCGGCAACTTCGAGGACGACCTCAAGCGCATCGCCGAATGCGACTGGGTCGTCGAAGTCGTGAAGGAGGACCTGAAGGTCAAGCAGGACCTGTTCGCCAAGGTCGAGCCGAACCTCAAGCCGGGGGCCATCGTCAGCTCAAACACCTCGGGGCTCTCTGTGACCGGGATGCTCGAGGGCCGCGGCCCCGCGTTCCGCAAGAGCTTCCTCGTCACCCACTTCTTCAACCCCGTCCGCTACATGAAGCTCCTCGAGCTCGTTCCCGGACGGGAGACGGAGCCGGGCGTGCTCGCCCGCATGGCCCGGTTCGGCGAGGAGACGCTGGGCAAGGGCATCGTCTGGGCGAAGGACTCCACCAACTTCATCGCCAACCGCATCGGCACGTACGGGATGCTCCGGGTGCTCCGCGACATGCAGAAGGCCGAGCTCACCATCGAGGAGGTGGACAAGATCTTCGGCCCGGCGATGGGACGGCCGAAGAGCGCCGTCTTCCGGACCACGGACATCGTCGGCCTCGACACCTTCGTGCACGTGGCCCAGAACTGCTACGACACGCTCACCCAGGACGAGGAGCGCGACACCTTCCTCGTCCCCGAGTTCGTCAAGAAGATGGTCGCTGCCAGGATGCTCGGCGACAAGACCGGCGGCGGCTTCTACAAGAAGGTGAAGGGCAAGGACGGGGAGAGCGAGATCCAGGCGCTCGACCTGGCCACGCTCACCTACCGCCCCCAGCAGAAGGTCCGCTTCGACTCCCTCGGCGCCGCCAAGGGCATCGACGACGTCGCCGAGCGCATCCGCACCGTCCTCACCGGCACGGACAAGGCGGCGAAGTTCGCCGAGCGGGTGACGCTGGACACGCTCGCCTACGCCAGCCGGCGCATCCCGGAGATCTCCGACGACCTGGTCAACATCGACCGCGCGCTCCGCTGGGGCTTCGCCTGGGACCTCGGGCCCTTCCAGGTCTGGGACGCCTACGGCGTTCGCAAGGGCCTGGACCGGATGAAGGAGCTGGGCCTGAAGCCCGCGCCGTGGGTGGAGCAGATGCTCGCCTCCGGTCGCGAGACCTTCTACGCCGCGGCCGGCACCGCCGACACCGCCTGGGACATCCCCTCGCGGAAGGCGAGCTCGGTCAAGGAGAACCCGCGGACGCTGCGTGTCGAGCAGCTCCGCCGCTCGAACAAGCGCCTCGAGGGGAACGACAGCGCCACGGTCTGGGACATGGGCGACGGAGCGCTGCTCCTCGAATTCCACACCAAGATGAACTCCATCGACGACGGGATCGTCGAGATGATGAACAAGGCGCTGGACCGCGCCGAGGCCTCCGCCCGCGGGCTGGTCATCGGCAACGACGGAGCGAACTTCTCCGCCGGCGCCAACATCATGGCCCTGCTGATGGCCATCAAGAGCGACGACCTCGAGTCGGTGGGGAAGCTCGTCTCCAACTTCCAGCAGGCCAACCAGCGGATGCGCTACAGCCCCATCCCCGTGGTGGCCGCGCCGTTCGGTCTCACCCTCGGCGGCGGCGCCGAGGTCACCATGGGCTCAAACGCCATCCAGGCCGGGGCCGAGCTCTACATGGGCCTGGTCGAGGTCGGGGTCGGCCTCATCCCCGGCGGCGGAGGCAACCTCCAGCTCCTCCGGAACCTCTACGGCCCGTTCGCCACCGATCGCGACTTCGACCCCCTGCCCTTCCTCAAGAAGATGTTCCTCACCATCGGGACGGCGAAGGTCGCCACGTCGGCCGAGGAGGCGCGGGAGATCGGTTTCCTCCAGCGCTCGGACGGAATCACTCTCAATCGCGACTTCCTGCTCAGTGACGCCAAGGCGCGAGTGCTGGGGATGGCCGACGCGGGGTTCCGCCCGCCGCGGCCCACGCACTTCCGTCTCCCCGGGCGGAGCGGTGCCGCGACGGTGGACATGATGCTGTACGACATGCAGGTCAACAACCAGATCTCCGAGTACGACCGGCACATCGGCCAGAAGCTCGCCCACGTCATCACCGGCGGCGACGTCTCGGCCTTCACCCCGGTGAGCGAGCAGCACCTGCTCGATCTCGAGCGCGAGGCCTTCCTCTCCCTCTGCGGCGAGGAGAAGACCCAGGACCGGATCGCGGCCATGCTCGAGACCGGCAAGCCGCTGCGGAACTAGTTAGGAGAACCAGACCATGGCTTCCCGAGTCGTCATCGCCAGCGCCGTCCGCACCCCCTTCACCCGCGCCCTCAAAGGCGAGTTCAAGGACACCCGTCCCGACACCCTCGCCGCCGACGCCATCCGCGCCGCTGTCTCCGCCGTGCCGGGCCTCAAGCCCGAGGCGGTCGACGACGTGGTGCTCGGCTGCGCCATGCCCGAGGCCGAGCAGGGCATGAACGTGGCCCGTCAGGCCGCGCTCCTCGCCGGGCTTCCCGACAGCGTCCCGGCGATGACCATCAACCGGTTCTGCAGCTCCGGCGTGCAGTCCATCGCCCAGGTGGCGCAGTCCATCGCCGCCGGCATGTACGACATCGCCGTCGCCGGCGGCACCGAGTCGATGAGCATGGTGCCCATGGGCGGCAACAAGGTCTCGGCCAACCCCGAGCTCATGGACCACCACCCGGAGATCTACACCTCGATGGGCGCCACGGCGGAGAACGTCGCGAAGCGCTTCGAGGTCTCGCGGGCCGACCAGGACGCCTTCGCCGCCGAGAGCCAGCGGCGCGCCGCCGAGGCACGGAGGAAGGGAATCTTCAAGGAAGAGATCATCCCCGTGAAGACCGAGGTCTTCGACGAGGACGGCACGCCGCACGAGGTGACCGTCACCGAGGACACCATCCTCCGCCCGGACACCACGCTCGAGGGGCTCACGAAGCTGAAGCCGGCCTTCAATCCCAGGGGCACGGTGACCGCGGGGAATGCCTCGCCCCTCACCGACGGAGCGGGCGCCGCGGTCGTGATGTCCGAGGAGAAGGCGAAGGCCCTCGGGGTGAAGCCCCTCGGCTACTTCATCGACTTCCAGGTGGCCGGCGTGCCACCGGAGATCATGGGCATCGGACCGGTCCCCGCCGTGCGGAAGCTCCTGGCGAAGAACAAGCTCGAGGTGAAGGACATCGACGTCTTCGAGCTCAACGAGGCCTTCGCGGCCCAGGCGCTGTACTGCATCCGTGAGCTCGGCATCGACAAGTCGAAGGTGAACGTCAACGGCGGAGCGATTGCCCTCGGTCATCCGCTGGGCGTCACCGGAACGCGGCTCACGGCGACGTTGCTCCGCGAGCTGACGCGACGCGGCGGTCGGTACGGTGTGGTGACGATGTGCATCGGTGGAGGCATGGGC
>DASXGF010000001.1:0-10984 GCA_036489275.1 Myxococcaceae bacterium
CCAGGACGTCGGTCTGCTCGAGGCGTGGCAGCACCGCATCGCGCATCTCCTCGGCGCTCACCACGTCCACCACCTCGAGGCCCGTCCGGTCCGCCGTCCCGACCGGCCCGAGGACCACCGTGACCCGCGCGCCACGCGCCCGCGCCGCCCGGGCGATGGCCAGTCCCATCTTCCCGGTGCTCGGATTGGAGATGAAGCGAACCGGATCCAGGAACTCGCGCGTCGGTCCTGCCGTCACCAGCACCCGGATGCCGGAGAGCGGTCCCTCCCCGAGCAGCTCGGCCGCCGCGTCCACGATCTGCTCGGGCTCGCTGAGCCGGCCCGAGCCCACCTCGCCGCAGGCCAGGAGCCCGGCTCCGGGCCCCACGAACCGGTAGCGCGCGTCCTTCGCCAGCACGGCCAGGTTCCGCTGCGTCGCGGGATGCTCCCACATCGCGGTGTTCATCGCCGGCGCGAGGAGCACCGTGCCCCGGTAGGCGAGCAGCGTCGCGGCCAGGGCATCGTTTCCCATCCCCGCCACGATGCGGGCGAGGAGGTCCGCGGTCGCCGGCGCGACGACGAACAGCTCGGACCAGCGAGCGAAGTCGATGTGCCCGAACGCCGCCTCCTGCGAAGCATCCAGGATGTCGGTCAATACGGGATGCCCGCTCAGCGCCTGAAAGGTCAGCGGCGTCACGAACGCGCCGGCCGCCGGCGTCATCGCCACCCGCACCTGCGCGCCCGAGCGCTGCAGCGCACGCACCAGCTCGGCCGCCTTGTATGCGGCGATGCCTCCGCCGACGCCGAGCCCGACGCGCCGGCCCTGGAGCACGCTCCGGTCCATCTCGCAGAAAGGCTTAGCCCCGGCCCCCTGCGCCCGCAACTTCAGAGCGAGAGTCGAGTCGGACCCGAGACCTGCACCGTTCGAACAACGGGCACGCCCTGCCGGAGTGCCACCACGGTCCACGTCCCCGCGCCGAGGCCGTCGAAGCGGGCCGAGCGCTCCACCCCGAAGAGCAGCTGCCCCTCGCCCCGGGGTCCAGGACGGTCGCTCGAGACCTGGGGTGGCGCGGCACCCTTCTCCACCCAGAGCGCCTCCACCGGCGCGGACAGCTCGACCTCCAGAGACCACGCACCCGACGCCGGCCCGAGCACGAGCTCCGGGACCGGCAATCGGACGAACCACACCCGCCCAGGGTGCGCATCGGTCGAGGCCCGGTAGTCGCCGGCGAGCGCCCTGCCCTCCACCGTCCCGTCCGGTCCGGTGGTCCAGGCGTAGGCCCTCGAACCCGTGAGCTGCACCGCCTTTCCGGGGGCCGGTGCGCCTGACGGACCGAGCACCCGCACCCGCACCGGCTGCTCGCCCGCGATGACGATGTCCACGGGCCCGGGCAGCTGGGCCTCGGCGCTCCCGGCCATCTCACCCTTCATCGCCTGGACGGAGAGCGGGCTCCCCGGAGGCGGCGGGTCGCGCACCTGGAGCACGAACCCTCCGGAGGCATCGGTGCGGACCGAGCCCTGCCCTGCGCTCACCTCGGCGTCCGCCACCGGCTGTCCCGAGGCGAGCACCCGGCCGGTGAGCCGCGGCGCGGGTTGAAGCGCGATGTCGCCCAGCTCCGAGACCGTCGAGCCGGTCTGGACCGTGCGCGTCTCCATGCCCTCGGCGCCAGCTCGGAAGAGGACCTGCCCGCCGCGCGGCTCGAGCGGCAGCGCGAACCGCCCGTCCGCCGCATCGATGCGCCGGCCGTCGATGAAGAAGGTCTGCAGCGGCGCCCCTCCCGGGCCGACGACACGCCCCCGGAAGACCGGGAGCTCGCGGAGCACCAGGCGCACGGCACTGTCCCCGGCGCGCGCGGTGACCGGCGAGTCGAGCTGCAGCTCCGGGGTTCGTGCGGTGAGCTGGTAGTCCCGCCCGGTGCGGAGCCCCTTCAGGCTGAAGCTTCCGTCGTCGCCGCTCACTGCCGGCGTCCCTTCGGCATCCTGGACGCCCACCAGGGCCCCCACGACCGGCGCTCCGCTCTGCGTCACCACGGTGCCCCTGATGACGCCGAGGACAGGAAGAACAAGCCGCACCGGAACCACCGTTCCCTCGCGCGCCTCGAGCTGGACGCTGCTCCGCGCTCCGGTCTCCGGCGACGTCGCGTCGACCTCGAGCGTGCCGGCAGGGAGCCCGAGGAAGCGGAGCGCGCCGTTCGCATCCGTCGTCCGGTCGGAGTGGAACGGCGCCGCCTCCGCCCCGCGCTGTTGCACCGTGATGACCGCCCCGGACACCGGCCGGCCCTCCGAGAGCACCTGCACGTCGAGTCCGGCGCGCGCCCCGAGCCGGAGCTCCACGTCCGTGGCCGGCGCCCGCACGTCGGCGGCCGCGAAGCCGAGGTCCGAGTGGTGGGCCTCGAGCCGCACCGTCGTCCCCTCGTCGGCCTCCAGCTGGAAGCGCCCGTCGTCGCCCGTCCGCACCTCCGTCGTGCTGGATGCGATCACCACCGTGACCCCGGGCGCGGGCCGTCCGTCGGGCGTGAGCACCCGCCCCGCGATGCCCGCGCGACGCGGCTGGGGGCCTGGAGCCACCGGAGCGGCGCCGGGGGCGGCGAGGCTGCTCGGTGGCTGCCCGGGCCGGACGGGTTCGGGCGCCACGGAGGCAGGCCCCTCGGCCGCGGCGCGCCGGTGAACCCGCAGCTCCCAGAGCCCGAGCGCGAGGAGCGCGGCGGCGGCGGCGACCCACGGCCAGAACCGTCTCCGGCGGTAGGTGGGCTTCACCTCGAGCGAACGCGGACTCACTTCCCCGTCACTCCTCCGCGAACGGTTGCACCGCCTGGGCCGCGGCGAGCTCCTGCCGTACCTCGGACAGCTCGTTGTTTGTGGCCCGGAGCCGGTCGGAGAGGACCTGGACGAAGCTCCACAGCAGCTTCACTGCCAGGATCGGCTCGCGCTTCATCAGCTGCATCAGCTCGGACCGGGCGATGACCATGGCCCGGGTGGATTCGAGGGCACGGACGGTGGCGCTCCTCGGCCCATGGTCGACCAGTCCCATCTCGCCGAAGTGGCCGCCGGCGCGCAGCTCGGCCACGCCCACGCCTCCGGTCTCGACCCGCACTCGCCCCCGCACCACGATGAACAGCTCGTCGCCCGACTGTCCCTCGATGAGGATCTCCTCGTCCGGCGGAAAGCTGCGGGTCGAGGCGATGGAGAGGATCGCCGTCTGCTCCTTGTAGGTGAGGTGGCGGAAGATGGGGATGCTCTTGAGCACCTCCATCCGGCTGGTGGTCTCCTCCAGCTCCTCCAGCGGAGCGCCGCCGTCGGAGATGCCCACCACCACCGCGGTGACGTTGTCCTTCCCACCGCGGTCGTTGGCCAGGGCAATCAGCTTCGCGGGGAGCTCGGTCAGCGGGACGTCCCGGATGACCGCCGGGAGCTCCTCGTCCGGGAGGTAGCCGTGGAGCCCGTCGGAGCAGAGCAGGAAGAGATCCTTCGGGAGCAGGTCCACCATCAGGGTGTCGACCTCCACCGACTCCTGGATGCCCACCGCCCGGGTGATGACGTTCCGCAGCTGCGAGGCCAGCGCCTGCTCGCGGGTCAACGTCCCCGCCTTGAGCTGCGCGGCGATCAGCGTGTGGTCCTCGGTGAGGCGGTGCGCCTGGCCGCCGCGGAGCAGGTACACCCGGCTGTCGCCCACGTGCCCCACGATTGCCTTCGTCCCGGCGAGCACCAGGCACACCACGGTGGTGCCCATTCCCCGCTTGCTCGGGTCGGCCGCCGCCAGCCGGTAGACCTCGGCGCAGGCGCGCTGGATCGCGGTCTCCACCAGGGCCGCCGCGGCGGCGCGCGCCTCCGAGGTGCTCGCCCCGCCCAGGTCCTCCAGGACTTGCCGGCCGGCGGTGAGCTGCTGCCGGACGACCTCCACCGCTCGGCTGCTTGCCACCTCTCCGGCGGCGTGCCCGCCCATCCCGTCGGCGACGATGAAGAGGCCGAGGTCCGGGTCGACGGCGAAGGCGTCCTCGTTGTGCTGCCGCTTCCGCCCGACGTCGGTCAGGCCGTACGCCTCGGCGGTCAAGGCCACTGGAGCGCTCCGCTCATCGCTCGGAACCGTGCGCGGCGGAGAATACTCGCAAAGCGAACAGCGGCTAGCGCCAGTTGAAGAAGATGCCGGCCCCGAAGCCGCCGATGTCGTTGGGGGAGTACTGCCGCGGGTCCTTGTTCCACGGCTGCAGGACGCCGAAGTTGACGCCGATGACCACCCGGCCGACGCGATAACCGCCCTCGATGCGGCCCTCGACCGTCCCGGTGGTGCTGGTGCCCTCGTGGAGCGGCCCGTCGATGGTGACGTAGTTGGCGCCGTAGAGGGTCACCCCGGCCGTGATGCGGGCGCCGATGTGCCACCCCGACGCCCAGTCGCCCTCGTAGGCCACGCCGAGGTGGATGTGCCACTGGTGTAGCTCCGTGAGCGGCGGATCCCCGTTGTCGTTGTAGGCGTTCCGCTTGCCGACCGCCCAGCCACCGCCGCCCTCGACGATGATGTTGAGGCTGTCGATCCGCTGCTGGAGCACCGGGATGTGCCAGGCGATGCGGAGCTCGGGCGTGATGTTCCCGTTCTGGAAGAAGGTGAGGAACGAGACCTCCCGGGGGAGGTAGGCGGGAACCAGGGCCGGGGGCTTTTCCGCCTGCCGCTGGGCGAACGCGGGGGCTCCAAGGAGGACGGCTGCCAGGAGGACGACAGGGGGAACTCGGCGCATAAGTGGGCTGTCGGCTTGGCAGTTTTCCAAGGACATTGTCAACGGTCAGTCCCGTCGACTAGAGACGAGCCTTCGTGGTCAGCACATACCCCACGATGTCGGTGCGACCCACCCCTTTCGGGGCGACAGGGAACCGGCGCGAGGAGTCTCACCAGGACATGGCACTCAAGACCATCAAGGCCCGTGCGGCGCAGGCCGCCGAGCTGCTCGAATCGCTGAAGCAGAAGGCGCGCGTCCGGAGGGAGTCATGCAGCTCTCCGGTGCTCGTCGTCTACGGGCAGGACGAGGCCGCGAACATCTACTTCGAGGGCGAGGACGGGACGCCGCGCAGCGGCCGAAACCAGTGAGGTGGGCGGCGGAGAGGGTTCGGTCCGCCAACCTCCCCAGCCACTTTCCTTGAGTTCCCGGATCAGGCTGTGTAGAGCCCGGGGGGTTCCGAACCACGTCTCCTCTCCGGGGTTTACGCGTTGCTCGTCGCGCTGTTGGCTCTCACCGTCGCGGCGCCCACCTGCGGCCCGCTCGACCTCCAGACCGCCCAGGCGCTGGCGCTCGCCCGGAGCGACGAGGTGGGCATCAGGCGCAGTGAGCTGGCGGCGGCCGAGGCGGACCGCGCGGTTGCCACTTCGATCCGCTGGCTGCCGGAGTTCAGCGCCAACATCGGCGCGGGCGTGGTCCCCGGAGCCCGGCTGGTGGACACCGTCCACGCCGACCCGGTCCCCACGCCCGTTCCCCCGAATTCGGTCATCGTCAACAACAAGCTGCTGGGCGTCCGCACGGACTCGAAGGACGTGGCCGACGCCGAGGGCACCAACCGCGGCCTCGGAGACCTCGGGCCCTTCGTGCGGGTGGAGATCAACGCGCTGCAACCCATCTTCACCTGGGGACGCATCGACGCGGCGAATGACGCCGCGGATTCCGGGGCCCGGGCGCGGAAGTTCCTGGTCGACGACACGGCGAACGCCATCCGGACCCGGGTCGTGCAGCTGGTAATGGGGATCCGCCTCACCACCCGTCTACTCTCCATCGCAGCGGACGTGCAGAGCGCGCTCAAGGAAGCGGATGCGCGGGTGCAGAAGTCCCTCAAGGCGAACGATGGGGAGATCACCCCGGAGGACCGCTACCGGATCGAGATCTTCCGGAGCCAGCTCACGCAGCGCGTCGCCGACGGCGAGCGGGCGCTCCGGGTGGCGCGGGTGGGGCTGGCCGCGACGCTGGCGATGGAGCCGGACCAGCTGCAGCTCCGTGACGACCCGCTGCCGGACACCTCGCAGATCAAGCCCCCCGACCTCCCGGCGGCGCTGTCCGACTCCGACAAGCAGCGGCCGGACCTCAAGGCGCTCGACAACGGGATCCTGGCGAAGGAGGCGGACGTGAAGGCGACCCGTGCCGAGCTGTTCCCCCAGATCGGGATCATCGGGCAGTTCGCCTACTCGCGGGCGCCCGGCCGGGACACCATCACCAACCCGTACATCGGCGACTACTTCAACGCGCTCACCATCGGGGCGGTGCTCGGCATCAAGCAGAACCTCTCGTTCTGGACGGTCATCACCCGCACCAACAAGAAAGAGGCGGAGCTGGACACGCTTCGCAAGCAGCGTGCCGGGGCGGTGCGGGCCATTCACGTCGAGGTGGAGACCGCGGTGGCGGACCTGAACGCGGCGATCACCAAGCGGGAGGCCTCGGCGAAGGCGGTCGCTGCCGGCCGGAGCTGGTTCCGGAGCGCGACCCTGAACTTCGGCGTCGGGGTGGGCGACGGACGGGACCTCATCGACGCCTACCGCGGCTACGCCGAGGCGCAGTACGGCGACGCGCAGGCCACCTTCGATCTGCTGGCCGCCCAGGCGCGGCTGGAGCAGGTCACGGGACGAGTGCCCCCGGCGCCCGAGCTGAACTGCCAGATGCCCTGAACGTTCAGCGGGTGGTCCCCCCGTCCTCGAGCTGCCCCAGTGCCTTGACCTGCGCCTGGACGAGATCCGGCTCGGGCTTTCGGTCGTAGAGGACGAAGTCGGCGTAGTCCGCCTCGCTGCGGGAGTTCGTCGCGTCGCCGTCGGTCAGCACCCCGAGCGCCACGAAGTCCGGGACGTCCTCCAGCTTGCCGCCGAAATAGCGGACGAAGTCCCGGCGCGGATCGACGGTCTCCGTGTGCCAGGTGTCGACCTCTCCCCCGCTCCGGAGCACCACCTCGTGCTTGGCGAAGAAGAGGTTGTTCGCGCGCTCGCAGCTGCGGTGGGCCGGGCCCACCGAGTTCCAGACGTACTTGATGACCATCACCTTGAGCCCGGCCTTGAAGGTGGCGAAGACACCGGCCGGAGCGTCACCGACGTCGGGATTGCAGTCGTCGCCGCCCTTCGGGAACGCCCGCACCCGCCAACGCCAGCGGATGCCGGCGAGGGATCGGTGGAAGCGCTCCGGCGCCTCGATGCCACGCACCATCGTGTCGAAGGGGGGATGGTACCGGGCCGCCAGGTAAGGACCGTCCGGGCCTGACTCGACCCGGTAGTAGTCGTCCTTGCCCGAGCTCTGCTTCACCACCTGGAAGCTGCGGATGTCGAGCGGGGTCCCGTCGGACGCCGACGCGGAGACCAGCACGCTGACCAGGACGGAGAGCACGTTCGGATTCCTCGAGGGGCCCCGGCCCGCGGGCTCGGACTAGCCTACAACCGCCGAGCGAGACCGCGAGAGTCCCGAGGGGCCGGCCGAAAGGGGCAATCGGCGCAGGGTCCCGAGCGTTCCCCCTCCGTCCGGGCGGCCGCGCCCCGGCGAGGTGCGCTCGCTGCCAGAAACGTTCGTGAGCGAATCGGGCGTACCGATCCCGGCCTCGGGAGACTCCGGTGAAGCTCAAGACACTGCTGCTCTCCGCTCCGTTCCGTCTGCTGTGGACGGTGCTGATCCTCATCGGCGCCAACGCGGTCCTGGACTGGCTGGACATCGCTCGGCGCGACCGGCCGGGATCGGTGACCTGGGTCTACCGGAACGCCGCGGTGGCCCTCGGGGTGTTCTGGATCAGTGTCCGGCTGCTGGAGGGGAAGCGGCTCCGCGAGGCAGGGCTGGACCCGCGGCGCGCTCCGGCGGAGCTGGCGGAGGGCTTCGCGCTGGGCGCGACCATCGTCAGTTCCGTCGTGGGAGTGCTCGCGCTCGTGGGCGCCTACCGGATCGACGGGCTCTGGCCGCTGGAGGCCGGAGCGAGCCGGCTCGGATGGTTCGGATTCACCGTGGTCGGTCTCTTCCTCGTAGGGCTCGCCGAGGAGCTGCGGAACCGGGGAATCCTCTTCCGGCTCCTCGAGCAGAGCCTCGGCACCTGGATCGCCGTGGCGCTCAGCGCCCTCGCCTTCGGGTTCGCGCACTGGAGGAACCCGGGGGCGACCCTCTGGAGCAGCCTGGCCATCGCCTTCGAGGGAGGCGTGCTCCTCGCGGCCCTCTACGCCGCGACGCGGTCGCTCTGGATTCCGATCGGGATCCACTGGGCGTGGAACCTCTTCGAGGGGCCGGTCTTCGGGGCGGCGGTCTCCGGTAACTCGGTGGGGGCGCTTGCCCGCGGCGTCCTCACCGGCCCTTCCTGGCTGACCGGAGGCGCGTTCGGGCCGGAGGCAGGACTGCCGTCGCTGGCCGTGGGAGGGATCTTCGGAGCGCTCGCCATGGCCTGGATGGTGCGCCGTGGCGAGGTCCGCCCACCGCCGTGGGTGCGCCCGCGCGAACCCATTCCCACGCCCAGCGGAGATGGCGTCCCGCGCGCGTGACCTTGGCTCGGCTTCGACCGATGTGGTACTCGCCCACTCCCCAAGGCTAGGTAGCTCAATTGGTTAGAGCGACGGTCTCATAATCCGTAGGTTCCCGGTTCGATTCCGGGCCTAGCCACAAGGTAGCAATGGCTGACGCAGAGTCCCTCGAATCCGGCGGCGAGCATCCGACGCACCGTTTCGCGCTCGGAATCGGCCTGACCAACGAGTGCAACCTCGCCTGCGCGTTCTGCTATCGCGATCCGTCTCGCGTGGACCGCCTCGATCTCGAGCAGGTTCGCTCGGTGCTCGACCGGCTGCCGGTCCAGTCGGTGAACCTCGGCACCGGCGAGAACGGGATGCACCCGCAGTTTCGCGAGATGCTGGCGCTGCTCCGGAACCGGGACGTCAAGATCGCCATTACCTCCAACGGCCTGAGCGTCGCGATTCTCGATGACGAGGAGCTCCGCGCCTTCCACGACATCGAGTTCTCGCTCGACTACCCGACCCGTGAGGAGCAGGACAGACAGCGCGGTCCAGGCAACTGGGACCTCATCCACGAGCAGGCGGGGCGCTGTCGTCGGCTCGGAGTGCCGGTGACGTTCGTCGCGGTGATGATGCGCACGAACTTCCGCCGTCTCGCCGAGATCGCCGCCATCGCCGGAAAATACGGAGCGCCCCTGCGACTGAACGTCTACCAGTCGGTACGCACCGATGCATTTGCCCTGACCTATCAGCAGTACTGGGAAGCGTTCGACCTGCTCTTCTCCCAGACGGATGTGGTCGCGGTCGGCGAGCCGCTGGTGCGGGCCATGCTCGGGCTGCCGCGGGGAGACGGCGGATGCGGCAGACGGACCGTGCGGGTCACTCCGCGCGCGACGGTCCAGCCCTGCGTCTACTGGCCGGGCGCCGGTGACCCGCTCTCGGCGCTGCTGGAGGCAGGCGCGCACGTGGTCGAGACGCCGCCGTTTCAGGCCGCGCGCTCGGTGCCTGCGGCGTGCGAGCCGTGCGAGCTGCGCGACACCTGTGGAGGGGGGTGCGCCGGCCGCCGGCGGCTCGACGGGGCGCTCGATCGTCCCGATCGCTACTGCCCCGTCGTGCGCGGGGAACGGCCACACCTCCCGTTCCGACTCGCGCCGGGCCGGGACCTGCCCAAGGCCGGAAGCGCCTGCACCACCGTCGTCATCGCGCGCTCTTCAGCAAGCATCTAGCCACTTCCCAACGCTTCCACGTCGCGACGAAGCATCTCGATCCGCGAATCGGAATTGATCGCGCAGAGGGACGACATGGGAGACGCAGAGAGACGCGCCGCACTCGATCGGCACTGGGCCGCGTCCGATGCCAACGATTTCGAGACCGAGCATTCGATCTACCGCGAGGACGCGGTGCTGGAATACCCACAGTCGGGAGAGCGAATCCGGGGTCGGTCGAGCATCCAGATCACGCGCACCAAACAGCCGAGCAAGAAGCGCTTCACCGTCCGCCGCGTCATCGGCGCCGGTGACCTCTGGGTCACCGAATTCGTCCTGACCTACGACGACAAGCCGTTCTTCACCGTCAGCATCATGGAGTTCAAGGGCGACCTGGTTGCGCGAGAGACGCAGTACTTCGCCGACCCCTTCGAGGCCGCAGCGTGGCGCGCTCCATGGGTCGAGCGGATGGACGGGTCGCGAAAAGCACCCGCTTAGTTGACAAGCCGTCCAGACGGGGGAACCTCGGGCCTACCGGACGCGACAGACCTGTCGCACCCGAGAGGAGCCCGCCCGCATGGAACCCAGCCCCACCGTCCCCGAGGCGCCGGCCGCGGCCGAGCAGACCGGGGAGGACGGCAGCTTCACGGTCAGCACGCACGTGCTCGTTCCCGAGGAAGACGTGCGCCGTCTCCGAGCTCTCTCTGCCCGGACCCGGGTGGCCCAGAGCGATTACCTCCGTGAGGCGGTCGAGGATCTCCTGAAGAAGTACGGCGTCGAGCCATGAGTTCCCCGGCCGACCGCATCGAGACCCAGGTCTTGCCCCGCCCTTCCCCGAAGGGCCATCCTGCGCCCCGCCTCGACCCTCGCCCGCGTTCGAGAGCCGAGGGCATCGTGGAGGCAATCCAGGCATGGCTCGACGCGCAGCTCTGAGCAGACCCTTCCGGATCATCCAGCTCGCCGTGGCCGTGCTCGCGCTGTCCCTCGCCTCCTGCGGGAGCACGAGCTGGTCGTGTGCGTGGCAGTGCACCGCGCCGAACATGAGCAGCGGGACCGCGACCTACCCGGACGGACCTGATCCGACGGACCAGTGCACGACCGACCACGGCGGCGGCTGCACCAGCTTCAGCTGCGACTGCAACCAGGGCTGAACGCCGGGCGCGCTCTCGGGGTCAGCCCGCTGCCGACGGGGCATCTTCCTCGCGCTCCAGCCGGCCGGCGATGTCACGGAACGACAGCTGGTCGATGGAGAGGAAGAGCAGCCCCAGGCCGATCTGCTGGGCCGTCTGACAGAACCAGAGCACGTTGGCGTACGCCAGCCCCGGCCCGTTCACCACGCTCGCGGGGAGGAAGATGGAGAGGCCGAGCT
>DASXGF010000002.1:0-8388 GCA_036489275.1 Myxococcaceae bacterium
CCGGTGGTGCGCCTCTTCGACGGGGAGCGGACGGTCCGGGCGGTGGTGCTCGAGTCGTCGCTACCGGAGTCCCTGGTGCTCCAGGTCACCAACCGTCTCTACGCCTCGGGCGCGCTGCTCCCAGCCCGTGTGGCGCGGGCGCGGGGCCTCGAGCCCATGCCGCTCCGCGTCCGCACGGGCTGGGACCAACCGGTTCCTCGCATCTCCACGCCCGCCGTGCCGTGGTCCACCGGTCAGACCCCCGCACCAAACTCGGCCCTCGCGCCGACGGTGGTCGAGGCGACGTTGACTCCCGCCGGGGGCATGGCGGCCGCCCCACCGGCGGACCTGCCCGGGGTCACCGACTGGGAGCAGGCCCCGGGGGTGGGCGAGATGGAGCGAGCGCTGCGCTCGGTGCCGCTCGGGCTCGAGCCGCTGCCGCCGCCCGCGCCGCGAGCGCAGACGCCGCCTTCCGTTCCGGCCGCGCTTCGCAACCCGCCGGCATCGGCCGCAGCGCCACCGCCCCTGCACCGGCCGCCCACGCCGCCAAGCGTGCCGGTGGCGCTCGAGGCGGGCGAGGAATCGCCGCTGGCCGTCGCCGCCCGGCAGGTCACGCTGCCCCCGCCGGCTCCCCGGGCCGCCGGAAGGTCGCGGCGCCTCTTCGCCGCCGGCATCGCCGTGCTGCTCCTCGCCTTCGTCGGCTCCACGGTGTGGGTCCGCTCGGTCGCTCCGCGCCGCGAGGCGGCCCACGTGCCGGCGCTGCCGCCCACGCCTCCCATCCAGACGGAAGTGGACCGGCTGGTCGCCCGGGCGGCGGAGCGCATTGACGCCCACGACGACGCCGGGGCAGAAGAGGCCGCGATGAGAGCGGCAGCCGTCGATCCGTCCGATGCCCGGGCACTCCTGCTCCTCGGCCGGATCCACCTCCGGACCGGACGGGCCAGGCAGGCCCGGGTCGAGCTCGAGCGGGTCCTGCACCTCGAGGCCTCGGGCCCGCGGGCGGACGAGGCGCGCGTGCTGCTCTCGACACCCCCGTAAGGGCGAGGGCCATGTCCGGTCACAACCGTTGGTCGAAGATCAAGCGCCAGAAAGAGGCGATGGGCGCGAGCAAGGGGAAGCTCTTCACCAAGCTCATCAAGGAGATCACCGTCGCCGCCCGCCTCGGAGGGGGTGATCCTTCCGGCAACGCGCGGCTCCGGTCGGCCATGCTCGCGGCGCGCGAGGCCAACATGCCCGGGGACACCATCACCCGGGCGGTGAAGAAGGGCACCGGCGAGCTGGAGGGCGTCCACTACGACGAGGTCACCTACGAGGGTTACGCCCCGGGCGGGGTGGCGGTCCTGGTGGAGGTCCTGACCGACAACCGGAACCGTACCGCCGGCGACATCCGGGCGACCTTCAGCAAGGGCGGGGGAAACCTCGCCGCGGAAGGGGCCGTGGCCTGGAACTTCCACCGAAAGGGGAGCATCACCGTGAAGCCCGGCCCCTCCGAGGACCGGGTCATGGAGGCCGCGCTCGAGGCCGGCGCCGACGACGTGGTGGCCCAGGGCGGGGATGGGTTCGAGGTGAGGACCGACCCCGCGCACCTCCACCAGGTCTCGGGGGTACTCGAGAAGTCTGGCTTGCAGCTCGGGGAGCAGCGCTGGGTCTACCTCCCGCAGAACACGGTGAAGGTGGAGGGCGACGCGGCGAAGAAAGTGGTGAAGCTCCTCGAGCTGCTCGAGGACAACGACGACGTGCAGAACGTCTGGGCCAACGCGGACATCTCCGACCGCGAACTGGAGCAGATGGGGGCCTAGGTGCTACACATCCGTTCCGTGCTCGGTCCGACGCGCGTCCTCGGCATCGACCCCGGAAGTCGGGTGGTGGGCTGGGGCGTCGTCGAGCGGCGCGGCGGCGGTCTCCTGCACGTGGCCCACGGAGTCCTCCGCCTGGATGCCTCGGCCTCGCTCGAGCTGCGGCTGGTGGAGCTCTTCGCCCGGCTCTCCGACACGCTGGTCCGTCACGCGCCGGTGGCGGTCGCCGTGGAGGGAGTCTTCACCTTCAAGAATGCCCGGAGCGCGCTCGTCCTCGGGCATGCCCGCGGAGTCGCGCTGCTGGTTGCCGCCCGGGCCGGGGTGCCGGTCTTCGAGTACGCGCCGGCGATGGTGAAGCGTTCCGTCGGGGCCGGAGGCGCGGCCGCCAAGGAGGCGGTGGCGCGCGCGGTCACCGGGTTCCTCGGGCTCGACGGAGCGCCGCGGGCCGACGCCTCCGACGCGCTCGCGGTGGCCGTCTGTCACCTCCACCGCGAGGGCTCGCCTTTCCAGCGGAGGCGTGGGCGTCGCGCCGCGCCGGATCTGAGTGACCGGCTCCGTCCTGCGGTCATCCGGCCGGCGAACGGCGTCAGGTCCGGCGCGTGATCGCCTCGCTGTCCGGGACGCTGCTCGAGAAGTCCGTCGACGAGGCCATCGTCGAGGTGGCCGGCGTCGGATACCGGGTGGCCTTCTCCGCGCTCACGCTGGCTCGCCTGCCGGCAGTGGGCGAGCCGGTGCGGATCCGCGTGCGCACCGTGGTGCGCGAGGACGCCTTCGAGCTCTTCGGCTTCCTCACCCCGGTGGAGGAGGCGATGTTCACCCTCCTCACCTCGGTGTCCCATGTGGGTCCGCGGCTGGCGATGACCGTGCTCTCCGGCCTCGAGGTGGACGAGCTGGTGGTCGCGCTCGAGCGGGGCGAGGTGGCGCGCCTCACCCGCATCCACGGAGTGGGACGAAAGACTGCCGAGCGGCTCGTGCTGGAGCTCAAGGACAAGGTGAAGGTCCTTCCGCGGTCCTCCGCGCCGACGGCGGCCACGCCGCGCGAGGAGGGCGCCCGGTCCGACCTGGTCTCGGCGCTGGCGAACCTCGGTTACCGGCCCGCGCAGGCAGAGGCCGCGGCCGAGGCGGCGATCGGCAAGCTCGGGGCAGCCGAGCTCGAGGCGCTCCTCCGCGAGGCGCTCCGCACCCTGCGCACGGCGTCGTAGCCGATGGTACCCTCGACGCCCCCGGTCGGTCCCATGTCCCGCGCCCCTCCCGAGCTCGCCACCCCCGACGAGAAGCGCGTCGAGGCCTCGCTCCGGCCGCGCGACTTCTCCCAGTACGTGGGGCAGTCCGCGGTCGTGGAGAAGCTCAAGGTCTACGTCGCGGCGGCGAAGGCGCGGGGCGACGCGCTCGACCACTGCCTGTTCTCCGGGCCGCCGGGGTTGGGGAAGACCTCGCTGGCCCACATCCTCGCCGCCGAGCTGGGGGTGGGGCTCCACGTGACGTCGGGCCCGGCGCTCGAACGCAAGGGCGACCTCACCGGACTGCTGATCAATCTGCAGCCGCGGGACATCCTCTTCATCGACGAGATCCACCGGCTCCCCGCCCAGGTGGAGGAATACCTCTACCCGGCGCTGGAGGACTTCCGGCTGGACATCACCATCGACTCGGGGCCCGCCGCCCGGGCGATGAAGATCGACCTGCCGCCCTTCACGCTGGTGGGGGCCACGACGCGCACCGGGCTCCTCACCTCGCCGCTGCGGGACCGGTTCCAGATCCAGGAGCGGCTCGACTACTACACGCCCGCGGATCTCGAGACGATCCTCGCCCGCAGCGCCGGCATCCTCGGGGTGCAGCTCGCCGAGGATGGGGCGAAGGAGATCGCCACCCGCGCCCGCGGCACGCCCCGCATCGCCAACCGCCTGCTCCGTCGCATCCGTGACTTCGCCGAGGTGGCGGGGGTGAAGCGGGTGACGCACGACGTGGCGGCCAAGGCGCTCGAGCGGCTGGAGGTGGACAGGAGCGGCCTCGACCCGATGGACCGAAAGATCCTCCTCACCATCCTCGAGAAGTTCGGCGGCGGGCCCGTGGGGGTGGACACCATCGCTGCGAGCGTGGGCGAGCAGCGGGAGACGGTGGAGGACGTGTACGAGCCCTTCCTGATGCAGGAGGGGTTCCTCCACCGGACGCCGCGGGGCCGGGTGGCCACCGCTCGCTGCTGGAAGTACTTCGACAAGCCGCCACCGGCGGACGTGCAGGGGGCGCTGTTTTGAGCGACCCGCGCCCGGCCATCCCGCTGCCCCGCCTCGGCCCGGGCAACGAGGTGCGCTTCGCCCGCGACTACTTCCACGACCTGGTGCGGGAGAGCCAGCCGCATCCCGGGCTCTCCGCCGAGCGCGAGCGGTGGCTGCGCAGCTGCCGGGTGGAAGGGCGGGAGGAGCGCCTCTTCGAGTTCGAGCTGCTGCTCCGGGGGATGGAGCGGTACTTCAAGCTCCACAACCTGCCCATCGACTCGGTGGCCCGCCCGGTCGTCACCCGAGACTTCTCCGAGGAGCTCCGCGACGTTCGCGAGGCGGTGGGGCAGGCGATCAAGCTCGCGCGCCGGCTGCTCGACCCGGGGGACGATCAGCGGATGCTGTTCCGCCGCTACGTGCAGGAGCAGCTGGTGGACGACCGTGCCCGCCGCGCGCTGCTCGACGAGGAGCTGGAGGAGGACACCCCTCAAGAGAGCCTCTTCCTGCTCCGGCAGAGCTTCGAGTCGCTGCGGACGGTGGCGGACTCGCTGCTCAAGCTGGAGACGGTGAGCTACCGGGTCTTCCACGAGGTGGGGAACCTCGTGCTCCGGGCGATCCTCCACAACCAGTACTTCCGGCCGTTCCGGCCGCTCGAGTTCTGCCTCGAGTTCGACCGGGTGAAGTCGGTTCCCATCCTCGACGCGCTCCGCAAGCTCGGCGACCCGGAGCGTCGGCTGTTCACCACCGTCGCCCTCGGCCTGTTCCGGCTCCTGCACTACCTGACCTACGTCCGGGCGACGCCCCGCGGGGTCGAGCGGCGGGCCCGGGTGGTGCTGGCGCTGGTGCGGAGCGAGGCGCTGACCCTGGTCGGATACCTGCGCACCGAGCTCGCGCCGCGGGTGACGCTCCGGCGGCAGCAGGGGGCGGGCCTCCGCATCGCCCGGGACCTGTCGCGGCTCGCCGACGAGATTGGCCGGCGTCTCCGCCAGGAGGCGGACGATCCAGCGCGCGTCCTGGACATCGCCACGTCGGCGGCCGAGCAGCTCAAGGCGCAGATCGTCCGCCTCGCCGCGGCGGTGGAAGCGCGCCTTCCCGCCGACGAGAGCTTCACCCGCCTGGTCTCCCCGGTGGTCCTCGCCCAGCGGCTGCGCAACGACCTCTGGGTCTTCGCCCAGCTGGCCCGGGCGGCCGACGAGGCGCTGGCCGCGGGGAGCGACGAGGCGGTGCGCGCCGTCGACGCGCTGGGGGCGTTCCTGTCCTACTTCCAGGATGTCAGCTACCAGCTGCTCCGGTACGGGGACCTCCAGGCCTTCGACCAGTTCGCGGCCATCCTCCGCGAGGCCGGGCCCATCCCCTCCGGGCCGATGGCGCGTGCTCGCCTGGCCGGGGAGTGCCGGGCATTCGCCGAGGCGGCCGAGGGTTGCTTCGTCGCCGTGGGACGGAGGTCCGACGTGGCCGGGCGGCGGTTCGACGAACCCCACGCCCGAGCGGTGCTGGGTCGGTTCCAGCAAGTGTAGAAAAGTACCCGGTCGACAGTCGGACAGCAGAAAAGTCCGACAGGACGGATAGTTGCGTGGTCGGCTGGCTGTTGATTAAGTGTACGGCCGTTGCCACGCTGCGGCATGCGGGGGGCGATTGCCAGCCGTGCACAACTTCGGTTCCCGATCGGTGTCCAACCCTTTGACCCTTCCATGAGCGACGCGTCATTCCACCAGCGGACCCTGGAGCAGGCCGTCGCGACCCGTGGCGTGGGTCTCCACACGGGCGCGCAGGTCACCCTGACGCTCCGCCCCGCCCCCGCCGACCACGGCATCGTCTTTCACCGGGTGGACCTGCCCGGCTCGCCCGCCATCCCCGCCACGGTGGCGAACGTGGTGGACACCGCGCTGGCCACGACGCTGGGGAAGGGCGAGGCGCGGATCGGCACGGTGGAGCACCTGCTCGCCGCGCTGACCGGGCTCGGCATCGACAACGTCCGGGTGGAGGTGGACGGGCCCGAGGTTCCCATCCTCGACGGGAGCTCCGGCCCCTTCCTCTACCTCGTTCGCTCGGCAGGCATCCGCATCCTCGAGGCGCCCAAGTCGTTCGTGGTCATCAAGCGGCCGGTCATGCTTCGGGATGGGGACCGCGAGGCCTCGCTCTCGCCCGCCAACCGTCTGCACATCGACTGCGCGATCGACTTCCACCACCCGCTGGTGCCGGGGCAGGCGCTCTCGATCGACTTCTCGAGCAACAGCTTCAGCCGTGAGCTGGCCCGCGCCCGGACCTTCGGCTTCCTGAAGGACGTGGAGAAGCTGAAGACGGCCGGCCTCGCCCGAGGCGGCTCGCTGGAGAACGCGATCGTCGTCGACGAGTTCAGCATCCTCAATCCGGAAGGGCTGCGGTACCCGGACGAGTTCGTGCGTCACAAGACGCTCGACGCGCTCGGCGACCTCGCACTGTTCGGCCACCCGGTCATCGGGCATCTCCGGGTGAAGAAGAGCGGGCACGCGCTGCACCACCGGCTGGTGAGCCGGGTGCTGGCCGATGCGTCCTCCTACGCCATCGTCCGTGCGCGGCGGCGGGAGCTCGAGCGCCTCGACCTCCGGCTGCCGGACTTCGCGCTGACGCTCGAGTCGACCTGAGCGGCGATCCGAGGACCCCCGTCCCGGGAAGACCCGAGGCCCGTCGAGGGTTTCCGGGCTTGCGCCGCGACGTCCATGCTGGAAAGGTGCGCCTCCCGATGAATCTCTCCCGTTCCGTGTTCTCCGCGGCGCTCGCCGCGCTCGCGCTGGCCTGCGCTTGCTCCAAGCAGGCCACCACCCCGACCGCCAACGCGTCCGGCACGACCCCGCCCGACCAGGTGGTCGCCACCTTCAACGGGGGGAAGATCACCTCCGCCGAGCTGGAGAAGGAAGTCCGGCCCCAGATCGCCGATCTGGAGAACAAGATGTTCCAGGCCCGGAAGCAGACGCTCGAGCAGATGGCGATGGAGCGCATCGTCAAGGCCGAGGCGGCGAAGTCCGGTCTCTCCGAGCAGGACTGGATCAAGAAGAAGATCGACGAGTCACCGGTCACCCCGCCGACCGAGGCCCAGGAGCGTCAGTTCTACGACCGGCTGAAGAGCGGCGGTCAGATTCCCCCCGAGGCGACCTTCGAGTCGCTGAAGGACCGCATCAGCCAGGCGCTGGTCAACCAGCAGCGGCAGTCCCAGATGCAGACGGTCATCGCGGGTCTCCAGAAGCAGGCCAACCTCAAGCTGGACCTCCCGCAGCCGCGCGTGCAGGTCGCGGCCGAGGGACCGACCCGCGGTCCGAAGGACGCTCCGGTCACCATCGTGGAGTTCTCCGACTTCGAGTGCCCGTACTGCGGCGCGGCCCACGAGACGGTGGAGCAGGTGATGAACGCCTACGCCGGGAAGGTGCGGCTGGTCTACCGGCAGTTCCCCCTCAGCTTCCATCCTCACGCGGCGAAGGCGGCCGAGGCGTCGCTGTGCGCAGCCGACCAGGGGAAGTTCTGGGAGTACCACGACGTGCTCTTCAAGAATCAGAAGAAGCTCGAGCCGACCGACCTCAAGGCGCACGCGACCGAGGTGGGCATGGACGGGCAGAAGTTCGGCCAGTGCCTGGACTCGGGTGACAAGAAGAAGGCGGTGGATGCCGACCAGCAGGCCGGCCTGGCCGCCGGGGTGGGCGGGACGCCGGCGTTCTTCATCAACGGCATCTTCCTGAACGGCGCGCAGCCGGTCGACGAGTTCAAGAAGGTCATCGACGGGGAGCTCGCGCGAAAGTGACCCGGGCCCGAGAGCGCATCGCCTGGGCGGCCGACGTGCCGCTCGACGATGCGCTCCGGCTCTGGCCGCTCCTCTCTCCCTCCGTGGGAGTGGTGAAGGTGGGGCTGTCGCTCTTCGTGGAGCACGGCCCGGCCGCGGTGCGCCCCTTCCGGGACCAGGGCGCTGCGGTGTTCCTGGATCTCAAGCTTCACGACATCCCGAACACGGTGGAGAACGCCGCCGCCGCCGCCGGGGCGCTGGGCGCGTCGCTGCTCACGGTGCACGCCTCGGGCGGTGAGGAGATGGTCCGGGCGGCGGTCCGAGGCGCTTCCCGTGGGGCAGAGCGTGCCGGCGTGGCCCCTCCGCGGATACTCGCGGTGACCGCGCTCACCTCGCTCGAGGACGCGGAGGTGAGCGCCCTCGGCTTCGGCGCGTCGGCCGCGGCGATGGCGAGCCGGGTGGCGGAGATCGCGGTCCGGGGCGGGGCGGGCGGTCTCGTCTGCTCGGCCCGGGAGGCGCCGGCGCTCCGGGCGCGGTTCAAGGACCTGTTCCTCTGCACGCCCGGAATCCGTCCTGCCGGGGCCTCCGTGGGAGACCAGGCCCGGGTGGAGACGCCGGCCGCGGCGATCGCGGCCGGCTCGAGCCTGCT
>DASXGF010000099.1:0-7532 GCA_036489275.1 Myxococcaceae bacterium
CGGTGACGTGCGGGATCACCTGCACCGTCCGGCCCAGGTAGTCGCCATGCCGTTCCTTGTTGATGACGGTCTGGTAAATGCGGCCGGTGGTGAAGTTGCAGTCCCGGCTGAGCGGGGCGTTGGTGAAGCGCTCGTAGTGGCCGAGGTCCATGTCGGTCTCGCCGCCGTCGTCGGTGACGAAGACCTCGCCGTGCTGGAAGGGACTCATCGTCCCCGGGTCGACGTTGATGTACGGGTCCAGCTTGAGGAACGTGATGTCGAGGCCGCGGTTCTCGAGGAGGGCCCCGATGCTCGCCGAGGCCAGCCCTTTCCCGAGAGAGCTGACCACCCCACCCGTCACGAAGATGTACTTCGTCTTCTTGGAACGCATGGGGATAATCCATGTGCCAAGAACGGGGCGCGACGTCAACGTGTGGGTTGCGTTCCTCGCAGTTCTCCGAGCGCGACCCCGGCCGACGCGGACACCGTCGAGAGACGGCAGCGTGTCGCCTGATCCGGAACCCCCACCGACACCACTCCCGATTCGTCCCGGACGAGCGTGTAGCACTCCTTCCGCAGCGGAAACCCCGAGGGCAACCACGCCAGCTGGGCCTCCACGTTCAGCACGGAGTACCCCTCCCGCCTGACGAACATGATGGACTCGTCCTCCAGGTGGCCCCCGGGCCGGACGGTGGCGTTGCGCTTCCCGTCGAACGGCTCGGTCACGACGATGGCCTGGTAGAGCAAGTCGCTCCGCGGCTCGAGGGTGCGGTCCAGCTCGACGAAGGGTCCGAACGGCATCGCTCCTCCCACCGTCGGGCGATTCAGCGTCTTTGGCGGGGCGGCACCGGGGCGCTGGCCCCACGCCACCAGGCTCTTTGCCAGGAGGCGGGCCGGCACCTGCCCGGGATTCTCCAGGACCGTCCGGGCGCGGAGCGTCACCACGCCATCTCGCTCGCCCAGCGCCTCGACGACGAGGCGGACCGTCACGTCGGTGTCGCTGACCTGGGGGAGGTACCTCTCCCGGTACCAGAACGTGTAGATGGCCCAGATTCCGGCCGCGGTGAATGCGACCGCCTGGACCGCGTCCTTGATCCATGAGAACCGGAGCGCCCGGATGCGGAGCCTTCGCTCCAGGCCGGGTGTGTCCATGTCGGTGGCCAAGGGAGCGTCCGGAGTGCGCACGGGTGACAGGGTAGCAAGAGGGGTGGCAGGCAGCGGACAGAGGAGCAGCGAGAGGCGATGGCCCCGCAGCGGCCATGCCATGCTGCGTCGGATGCTCGGATTGCCCGCCGCGCTGCTTGCCTGCTCTGCGACCTTCACCGCAGCCGCGGCCCCGGTCACCACGACCGAGCTCGTCAAGCAGGCGATGGACCAGGAACGGGCCATCGCGCGCTGCACCGCGTTCGTCGAGACGCAGCATGCGATGGAGTTCGACGGCAGCGGGGCGATCAAGTCCGGGCAGGAGCTCTACGTCGTGCGGCGCTTCCAGGGGCAGGCGCCGGCCCAGCGCATCGAGATCGTCTCCGCCCGCCGCGCGAACGAGGACGTCGCCCAGCAGCTGCGCAACCAGCAGAAGTTCAGCTCGGAGACCCAGAAGTTCCGGTCTCCGTTTCACCCCGATTCGCGCCCGCTCTACATGTTCTTCCGCGAGGACTCCTCGCCGAGCGAGCCCATCCGCGTCAGCTTCCACCCGACCTACGCCCACCGCCGTGATGCCGGGCTGTTCGAGGGCGCCGCGCTGTTCGATCGCGGCAGCGGGCGACTCCTGGAGTGGACCGCCAGCCTGGTGAACCCCCCGACCTTCGTGACCAAGGCCGAGGTCCGCGCCCACTACGCCACGCGGGTCGGGCTGCTCGACGCCCGCTCGGACGTGACCGTGTCCATCGAGGGCGGGCTGCTCTTCTACAAGCGGCGCGGCCGCATGGACTTCCGCTACAGCGACTACAGCTGTCCCGAGTCGATGCCCCCTCAGCCGGAGCCCCAGGTCGCCGAGCCGCGCAGTGCGCCGCCCGAGCCGCAGTCGGCGTCCAATGCCGACCGGGGCTCCTGAGCTCCCGCCGTCCGCCCCCCGACGTTCCGTCCGGTCGCCGTCGTCGCCGGCGCCGGCGCGACACAGACTCGGGGTTGACCTGCCGCGAGGGCGAGTGAAATGACCCTCGCCAGGAGGTGACGTGGCGAGAACCAGGAGCACTTCGCCAAGCGACGGCCACGAGGGGGACTGGCTCGACGTGGCGCTGGCCCGCGCGGCCGGCGCCGCACCGGTGTCGGGTAACCGCATCCGGCTGCTCCGGGACGGGCCGGAGAACTTCCCCGCCTGGCTCGAGGCCATCGCCTCCGCCCGGAGCTACGTCTACTTCGAGACCTACATCTTCCGGGGCGACCGGACCGGCCAGCAGTTCGCCGAGGCGCTGAGCGCCCGCGCGCGCGAGGGGATCAAGGTCCGCGTCGTGTTCGACTGGACAGGCTCCTTCGCGACGCCCTCGCGGATCTGGCGGTCGATGCGCGAGGCGGGCGTCGAGGTGCGGAGCTTCAACCCCTTCGACTGGTCCAGCCCGCTGGGGTGGGTGCACCGCGATCACCGGAAGACGGTGAGCGTCGACGGACGCGTGGCCTTCGTCTCCGGTCTGTGCGTGGGTGACGCCTGGGCGGGAGATCCGGCGAACGGCATACCGCCCTGGCGCGACACCGGCGTGCAGATCGAGGGGCCCGCGGTCGCCGACGTCGAGCAGGCCTTCGCGCGGGTCTGGGCCACGATGGGCACCCCCCTGTCGGAGGGCGAGCGGCGCCACCGAACGGACATGGGCACGGTGGGTGACACGCGCCTCCGGGTGATCAGCGACGAGCCCGGGACGGCTGGCCTCCTGCGCCTGGACCAGTTCATCGCCAGCGCGGCCCGCCGGTCCCTGTGGATCACCGACGCATACTTCGCCGGCACGCCTCCCTACGTGCAGGCGCTCCGGGCGGCGGCGCTCGATGGGGTGGACATCCGGCTCCTGGTTCCCGGCTCGAGCGACATCCCGGCGCTCCAGCCCTTCTCCCGGGCAGGGTTCCGCGCCCTGCTCGAGGCCGGCATCCGGGTCTTCGAGTGGAAGGGACCGATGCTCCATGCGAAGACCGCGGTCTGTGACGGCCAGTGGGCACGGGTTGGCTCGACCAACCTGAACGTCGCCAGCTGGCTGAGCAACTACGAGCTGGACGTGGCGCTCGAGGACGCGCGGTTCGCCGGGCAGATGGAGGAGATGTTCCTCGGCGATCTGGAGAACTCGACCGAGCTCGTCCTCTCGGGGAGGCGAATGCGCAGTGCGGTGCCGCGACCCCAGTCGCAGCGCCTCCCCCGGCGGATGCGCGGCAGCGCCGGACGGGCCGCGGCCGGGGCTCTCCGCGTCGGCAACACGGTGGGCGCGGCGATCAGCGAGCGGAGAACGCTCGAGGGCGGCGAGCGACGGATGGTCTTCTCGGGCGGGCTCGCGCTGCTCGTGATCGCAGTGCTCTGGGCGCTGTTCCCGCGGGTGCTCGCCGTGCCGGTGACGGTCGCCCTCGGCTGGCTCGGGCTGTCCTTGCTCTGGAAGGCCTGGCGGCTCCGGAAGCCCGGGGCGACGACCAGCCCCGCGTCGCTGCCGACGACGCTCGACGGAGAGGTGGGGGTCCCGCCGCCCTCGTCCACCCGCTCCGGTGAGCTCCGGACCGACGTGCCGAGCTGAGACCAGCAGTTGCCGCGGAGTTGCGTCTTCAACCACACGCCCCGTGGCCCAAGTCCCTGGCGGCCCCGCGTCGTCCGGGGCAGCCTGCGCCCCCTCACACCTGCTGGAGGTGCTCCATGAACCGTGCGCTTCGCCTCTCGCTCCTCGCCGTTCTCCCCGCCGCGCTCGTCTTCGCCGCGGACAACAAGCCCCCCGCGATGGACGAGGCGATGGGGGTCAACCTGAAGGACGCGAAGTGGGCGGCCCCGAAGCTGGACATCCCGCCCGGAGTGGTGGGCTCTCCCATCGCGGCCGATCCCGGCGGGGCCAACGTCGGCTACGCCAAGTTCGCTCCCGGCTACACCTTCCCCATGCACTTCCACTCGGCCACCGAGTACACCGTCCTGATCAGTGGAAAGGCCTCGTTCACGGTGAACGGGAAGACCTACGACCTCGAGCCGGGGGGCTACGTCGTCGTTCCGGCCAAGGCGCACCACATGGCGAAGTGCGCGCCCGGTGCGGAGTGCGTCCTGCTCACCCGCCGCGCGGGGCCGCCCGACTACAACTGGGTCAAGTAGCGCGTCCCGAGGCGAGCAGCGCCTCGGCCCGGGCCAGGTCCTCGGGCGTGTCGACGCCAATGCTCGGGTGCGCCGTCGGCACGCAGCGGATCCGGATGCCGTTCTCCAGCGCGCGCAGCTGCTCCAGCCCCTCGATGCGTTCGAGTGGCGTCGGCGCCAGCGAGGCGAGCCGGAGCAGCATCGCCCTCCGGTAGCCGTAGAGTCCCTGGTGCGCCCACCGTGCCACCGGGGCGCCGGCGCGCGAGAACGGCACGTCGGCCCGGGTGAAGAGCAGGGCGTCCGACCGCACGTCGATGACCGTCTTGACCACGTTGGGATTACTGCGCTCCTGCTCCTCGAGCGGGCGGATGAGGGTGGCCATCTCCACGTCCCGATCCTCGAAGGCGGCGGCGAGCGCCCGCAGCGCGTCCGGATGGACCAGCGGCTCGTCACCCTGGACGTTGACCACCACGTCCACCGTGGAAGGGAGGCGACGGGCGACCTCGGCGACCCGGTCCGTTCCCGAGGGATGGTCGGACGCGGTGCGCTCCACCGTTCCGCCGGCCTCCGAGACCGCGGCGGCGATGCGCTCGTCGTCGGTGGCCACCCGCACGTCGGAGAACGCCCCCGACCGGCGACACGCATCGAGGACGTGAACGACGAGAGGGCGTCCGGCGAGCTGGACCAGCGGCTTGCCGGGAAACCGGGTCGAGCCCCAGCGGGCCGGGATGATGGCGACGGGCTTCACGCGTGCTCTCCTGGCACTATCCACCGGCCTTCCACGGTCGCGCCACTTCGTCGCGGGGGGGCGGTTCCGCGCACCGTCGCTTGCTCGCCGCTGAAACGTGCCTCTCGACGAGATATGCCGGTCCACACCTTGGAGGAGGCTAGCCACACGCCGAGAGCTCGCTCCGCGCGCCGACCCTGCGCATCTAGGGCGTTACCCCCATGAGCTCCGCCGAGCCTCAGCGCGCCGCGGGGGCAGTCAGCCGTCAGGAGTTCCGGACCGTGATGGCCGGCCTCCTGCTGGTGCTCACCCTTGCGTCGCTCGATCAGAACATCGTCGCCACCGCGCTCCCGGGAATCGTGAGCGAGCTGGGTGGGCTCTCCCACCTGTCGTGGGTGGTCACCGCCTTCCTCGTCGCCTCGACCGCCACCACGCCGCTCTACGGCAAGCTCAGCGACGTCTACGGGCGCCGGCCGCTGTTCTTCGTCGCGGTGGGCATCTTCCTCGCTGGCTCGATCCTGTGCGGGGTCTCGCGGGACATGACTCAGCTCATCGTCTTTCGCGCGGTGCAGGGGCTGGGGGCCGGTGGTCTCATCACGCTCGCCCAGACCACGGTGGGTGACCTGCTCGCGCCCCGGGAGCGCGGTCGATATCAGGGGCTCTTCACCGCGGTGTTCGCTGCCTGCAGCGTCGCGGGACCGCTGCTCGGCGGGTTCATCACCGATGTGCTGTCCTGGCGCTGGATCTTCTACATCAACCTCCCGGTGGGAGCGCTGGCCCTGGTCCTCATCGCCGCGGGGTTGCACCGGCCTCACCGCGTCGTGCAGCACAAGATCGACTTCGCCGGCGCGGTGCTGATGGTGGGCGGAACCGTTTCCCTCATCCTGGTGCTCACCCTCGACGCGTCACGCGAGGCCTGGAGCCGTCCCACGCCCTGGATCGAGTCGGCGGTGGTGGTGCTCTGCTTCGGCTTGCTGGTGTGGCGCGAGCGGCACGCGGCCGAGCCCATTCTCCCGCCCCGGCTCTTCCGCGATCGCGTCTTCGTCGTCGGCGCCACCGTGGTCGGGCTGACCGCCATGGCGCTGTTCGGGGCGATCATCTTCCTCCCGCTCTTCTTCCAGCTGGTCCTTGGACAGGGGGCGTCCCGGGCCGGCCTGATGCTGTCTCCGCTGATGGGCGGAGTCATCGTGGCCTCGGTCGTGGGCGGCCGGATGCTCAGCCGGACCGGCCGCTACAAGTTCCTCCCGGTGACCGGCCTCTCGGTGGCCTGCATGGCCTTCGTGCTCCTGGCGTGGCTCGCGCTGTCGGGGGGCTCGGTGCTGCCGCTGGAGCTCGCGCTCGTGGGGCTCGGGCTGGGGCTGGGGCTGGTGATGCCCAACCTCACCACGGCCATCCAGAATGCGGTCCCGCAACAGGATCTGGGGGTGGCCACGTCGGCGGCCTCGTTCTTCCGGTCGCTCGGAGGGGCGCTGGGGGTGGCGGTCTCCGGGGCGTGGATGACGGCGCGCCTGCACCGGTTGCTTCCCTCCGACGCGGCGTCGATCGGCGCGAACGGGGTCGAGCGAAGCATCGCCGCCATCTCGGCGCTGCCCGAGTCCCAGCGCTCCGCGGTGGTGCATGCCTATCGGCACGCCATCGGATCGACGTTCCTCCTCGGTGCTGCGGTGGCCGGCCTCGGGTTGCTCATCGTGCTCGCGCTACCAGAGAGGCCGCTCCGGAGCGGAGTCCAGCGCCACGCGGAGAACCCGGTGGAGGCCGAGCCGGCCTGAGGGCCCTCGGCGTGTTTCTCGCTCGACGCAGGGCTCCGACTCTCCCAGACTCCCTCGCCTCGCCGAATGAGCCTTGCCGGTCCGCTGATCTGCCTCACCCTGGTCGGCGGCCCCGGCGCCTACGGGGTCGACCCGGTGGAGAGCGTTCCGGCCGCGTCGGTCCTGACCACCGACCCATCCATCGCTCCGCTCTGGGGGGCCCTGGAGTCCGAGGAGCATCCGGACCGGGTCTGGACCTGGGGCTGGGCCAGTTTCCTGGGAGGGGTCGTGGTCGGGCAGACCGCCATCGCCGCCACCACCACCCACGAGGGAACGCAGATCACCGCCTACGTGAACGTCCCGGCCAGCGCAGTGGGGATGCTCGCGATCGTGTTCGCCCCTCCTGCCGCTGCGTTCGGGCTCGACGACATCCGGCGCATGCCAGAGGACACCGAGGCCCAGCGCGAGGCCAAGGCCGCCGCGGCCCGGGCGCTGTTCAACCGGTCCGTCGAGCAGCAGCGGTTCTACCGATCGCCGCTGAACCACGTCGTCGGGTTGACGGTGAATGCCGGCCTCTCTGCGCTCCTCTATTTCGGGTGGAAGCTGGGCGGACGCGCCCTTCTCATGCTGGTCGCCGGGACCATCCAGTGGGAGGTGCAGATCTTTACCCGGCCCACGGCGGCGCTGGACCTGGCGACCGCGCGCGGCGGCACGGTCTTCAAGGGGCTCCAGATCATCCCGCTCCCGAACGGGATCGCGGTCGCCGGCACGTTCTGAGGCGCGGAGCCGGCGGGCCTCGCTGCAGCTCCGCGAGGAGTCCTCCCCGAGCTGCCACGCT
>DASXGF010000133.1:0-5586 GCA_036489275.1 Myxococcaceae bacterium
ACCGCGCCACCACGACGGAACTCACTCCCGTCGCGCTCAGAAGGATCAGTCGCAGGCTGTGGACGTAGGGGGAGATTCCATTGCTCAGGACTTCAGGGGGGACCTGCGAGTTCACATACACGCTGAGGCCGCTGAACTGTCCGAGCGCGAGCAATGTCCCGAAGAGACAGAGCCTCCAGTCGTAGCGAAGGGTCCCGGTGACCAGAACGAAGAAGTAGCTCTCGAAGAAAATTCGATTCGACAGCGCGCCGACGGGATTGCCCGCGGGGAAGTAGAGCACCATCGCACCGGTGATCAGGGTCACGTCGATCGCAGTGCTTGCCCAGGGGACCCAGGACGCCTTGACCGTCATTGCGACGGCCAAGAGCAGTCCCGCGTAGACGAGCGCTGCCGCACAGATCGCAATCTCGGCTCCCCGGGAACTCGGCGAGAGGTGGAGAAGCGTGTACGCGACGAAGGCGGCAATCAGGAGCAGACGCAACACCGCAACCAGGGTCTCGCCGGTCGCGCGTGCGCGCACCAGCGCCTGGTCGGAGTCGTCCGACAGCAGCGCGCGCAGTCGCGCCGCAATTCGCTCCCAGAGGGTCAACTGCCGACAGTTTGCCAGGGGCTTCGTTGCGTTGCTTGCTGCGGCTGGTGTGGTTTTCCGGTCCCGTTGTGCGCCTGTCCACCAGTCAGGACCGGCGGTCTGCCGAGCCCCACCCGGCGGTCCGCTCAAAGGTGAGGCAATGTGGGTGCCAGCGACGTATGCTGCCCGGCCTTTCCTGCAGCGGAGGTCGCCGATGGCCCTCTCCCGCCGTGCGTTTCTCGCCCGCAACGGGCTCGCCGCCGGTGCCCTGCTGGCTCCGGGACAGCTCCTCGCCGCGCTCGAGGCCGCCACCCCTCCCACGCCCAGGCTCGATGACTGGGCCAGCGTCCGGAAGCAGTTCCGCCTCACTCCCGAGTACCTCCACTTCGCCGGCTTCTTCATCGCCTCGCACCCCGCCCCGGTCCGCGACGCCATCGACGCCTGGCGGAAGACCATCGACGAGAACCCTTTCCTCACCGTCGAACATGGGCTCTTCGAGGACGAGTCGGCCAACGTCCAGAGCCGCGTCCGCGAGGCCGCCGCGGCGTACCGCGGCGGCAAGCCGGACGAGGTGTGCCTCACCCAGAACACCACCACCGGCCTCGCGTTGGTCTACCTCGGCCTCCCGCTGAAACCGGGGCAGGAGGTGCTCTGCACCGAGCACGATCACATCTCCCACCACGAGTCGATCCGCTTCGCCACCGATCGGACCGGGGCCACCTACCGGAAGATTCCCCTCTTCGTCGAGTCGTCGAAGGCCAGCGTGGACGAAGTCGTCGGCCGCATCCGCTCCGCCGTCCGTCCGGCCACCCGGGCCGTGGGCGTCACCTGGGTGCATTCGCAGAGCGGGATCCGCCTCCCCATCCTGGCCATCTCCAGGGCCATCGGCGAGCTCAACCAGAAGCGCGATGCCCAGGACCGGATCGTCCTGGTGGTGGACGGCGTCCACGGGCTCGGCTGCGTCGACGAGACCGTGGCCGAGCTGGGCGCCGACTACTTCTGCGCCGGGACCCACAAGTGGATCTACGGCCCGCGGGGCACCGGCCTGGTGTGGGCGCGCCCCGACGCGTGGGCTCGCCTTCGCCCGCTCATCCCGACCTTCTCCGACCGGGAGCAGTATCAGGCCTGGATCGAGAACCGCCCCGAGCACACGCCGAACAACGCCCGGCGGATGACTCCCGGGGGCTTCCAGGCCTACGAGCACCAGTGGGGGACCGTCGCCGCCTTCAAGATGGCGCAGGCCATGGGGCGAGCGCGCGTCGCGGCTCGGGTCACCGAGCTCAACACCCGGATCAAGGACGGCCTCGCCGCGATGAAGGGCGTGACCCTCCACACCCCGCGCGACCCCGCTCTCTCCGCCGGAATCTGCTGCTTCGAGGTGGCGGGCAAGAAGCCTGGCGACGTGGTGAAGGCCCTCCTCTCGAAGAAGGTCCTCGGGAGCACGAGCCCCTACGCCAACGTCTACGCCCGTCTCTCGGCGGCCATCTTCAACACCGAGGCGGAGGTCGATCAGGCCCTGGGAGCGCTCCGCACCAGCATCGCTTGATGAGCTTTCGCAGGAATCTTCACAATTCGCAGCTGGCGTGAGGTCACACCGCCGTTGGAGGCTCGCCCCGCACCGGGTGAGGAGGGCTCTGCGATGAAGCTCGTCGTCAACGGCCAGGAACGCGAGGTCGACGCACCACCGGACATGCCCCTGCTGTGGGTGCTCCGCGACGTGCTCGGGTATACCGGCACCAAGTTCGGCTGTGGCATGGCCCAGTGCGGGGCCTGCACGGTCCACCTCGACGGAAAGGCAGTCCGGGCCTGCGTGACCCCGGTCTCCGCCGTCGGGGCCCGCGCGGTCACGACCATCGAGGGCCTCTCGTCCGACGGCTCGCATCCCGTCCAGCGCGCCTGGGCCGAGGTCGACGTCGTCCAGTGCGGCTACTGCCAGCCGGGGCAGATCATGGCCTGCGCTGCCCTCCTGACCGCGAACCCCAAGCCGACCGACGCGGACATCGACGCCGCGCTGTCGGGCAACCTCTGCCGCTGCGGCGCCTACCAGCGCATCCGCGCAGCCGTCCACCGCGCGGCCGAGCTCAAGGGAGGGGCGTAGACATGCGCGCCATCTCCCGCCGCGAGCTCCTGGCCGCCTCCGGCACCGGCCTCGTCATCGCCTTCGTCATCCCCGGACGCGCCGAGGCGTTCCTCGCCGGGCCGCCGAAGAAGGCCAAACCGCTGCCCGAGCCGAACGCCTTCCTCCGCATCGGCACCGACGAGACGGTCACCGTCCTCCTCGCGCACTCCGAGATGGGTCAGGGCATCTGGACCACACTCCCCTTCCTGGTCGCCGAGGAGCTCGGTTGCGACCCTTCGAAGATCCGCGCCGAGCACGCACCGGCCGCCCCGGCCTACGTCCACACCGGCTTCGGCGTGCAGATGACCGGCGGCTCGACCAGCACCTGGTCCGAGTACGAGCGGTACCGGACCGTGGGCGCCCTGGCCCGCGAGCTCCTCGTCCGCGCCGCCGCCGAGGAGTGGAAGACCAACGTCGCCAAGCTCCGCGTGGAGAACGGCTACGTCATCAACGGGACGCACCGCGCCTCGTTCGGACAGCTCGCCGAGCGCGCCCGCGCCCTTCCCACCCCGACCAAGGTCACCCTCAAGCCGCCGGAGAAGTGGACACTGCTCGGCAAGCCGATCCGCCGCCTCGACACGCCGGAGAAGATCACCGGACGGGCAGTGTTCGGCATCGACGTCCACTTCCCCGGGATGCGGACGGCTCTGGTCGCCCGTTCCCCGGTGTTCGGAGGGACGCTCCGGTCGTTTGACGCCTCCGAGGCTCGCAAGGTCGCCGGCGTGGAGAACGTCGTCCAGGTTCCGAGCGGCGTCGCGGTCATCGCCAGCAACGCCTGGTCGGCGCGGCTCGGCCGCCAGGCCCTCAGGACCGACTGGGATCTCGGACCGTTCGCCGGCATGGACACCGAGAAGATGCGGGCCGAGGCGCTCGCTCAGTCCCTGACCGACGGCGCCGTCGCGCTGTCGAAAGGCAACGTCGAGACCGCGCTCGGAAAGAGCGCGAAGCGGCTCGAGGCGGACTACGAGGTCCCCTACCTCGCCCACGCGCCGATGGAGCCGCTCAACGCGACGGTCAAGGTCGAGGGAGACCGCTGCGACGTCTGGCTCGGCACGCAGTTCCAGACCATGGACCAGCAGGTCGTCGCCCAGGTCATGGGCCTGAAGCCCGAGCAGGTGAACATCCACACCACCTTCCTCGGCGGCGGGTTCGGCCGCCGCGCCACGCCCACCTCGGACTTCGCTCGCGAGGCGGCCGAGGTCGCGAAGGCGGCGAAGGTCCCGGTCAAGGTGATGTGGACCCGCGACGACGACATCCGCGGCGGCTACTACCGGCCCGCGTACCACCACCGCATCGAGGCGGCGCTCGACGGGAAGGGGCACCCCGTCGCCTGGAAGCATACCGTCGTCGGCCAGTCGATCCTCGCCGGCACCCCGTTCGAGCCGATGATGGTCAAAAACGGCATCGACGAGACGTCGATCGAGGGAATCGTCGACTCGCCGTATCTCGCAAAGGTGGCCGCGCGGAAGGTGACGCTGCACTCGCCGAAGCGGCCGATCCCCGTCCTCTGGTGGCGCTCGGTGGGCAACAGCCACACCGCCTTCGCCGTCGAGTCGATGGTCGACGAGCTGGCCCACGCCGCGGGCAAGGACCCGCTGGCCTTCCGCCTGGAGCTGCTCAAGGGCTCTCCCCGCCATGCCAAGGTCCTCCAGACCGCCGCCGAGCACGCAGGCTGGGGACGTGCGCCCCCGCCGGGCCACGCGCGCGGGCTCGCGCTGCACGAGTCGTTCGGGAGCATCGTCGCCCAGGTGGCCGAGGTCTCGGTCGAGCCGGAAGGCGACATCCGCGTCCACCGGGTGGTCTGCGCGGTCGACTGCGGTCAGCCGATCAACCCGCTGGGGATCGAGGCCCAGATCCAGGGCGGCATCGCCTTCGGGCTGGGGGCGGCCCTGCACAGCAAGCTCACCTTCGCCGAGGGCCGGGTGGAGCAGAGCAACTTCCACGACTACCAGGTGCTCCGGATCGACGAGATGCCCACGGTCGACGTTCACATCGTGAAGAGCCACGCGAAGATGGGCGGCATCGGCGAGCCAGGGACGCCGCCCATCGCTCCCGCCGTGGGCAACGCTGTCTTCGCTCTCACCGGCACGCGCCTCCGGACCCTCCCCTTCCGGCTGACCTGACCATGAGCCCTTCCTCCCGCGCCCCATTGCTCGTCCTCGCCGTCCTTGGCATCGCCGCGCTCGCCGCGAGCTGCTCGCACGCCTCGAGCGAGGCGCCGGCGAAGACTCCGGTCGCGGCCACCGCCGCCGCCCGCGCCGCGGGCTCCGATCCGGTCCTCGCCTTCGAGATGGTCCGGAGCGTCCTTCAGGATGCGCGCTGCCAGAACTGCCACCCTCCGGGAGAGCGGCCGCTCCAGGGCGACGACAGCCACTTCCACACCATGAACATCCAGCGCGGGCCGGACGGTCACGGGCTCGCCGGCGCTCAGTGCGGAACCTGCCACGGGAAGGCCAACCCACCGGACAGCTATGGCACGCACCAGCCGCCGGGCGTCGCGACCGACTGGCACCTGCCCAGGCCGGAGATGCCGCTGGTCTTCGTCGGACGGAGCCCGCATGAGCTGTGCGAGCAGCTCAAGGATCCGGCCCGCAACGGGAACCTCACCCTCGCCGCGCTGGTGAAGCACGTGAGCAGCGATCCGCTGGTCCTCTGGGGGTGGAAGCCAGGGTTCGGGCGGAAGCCGGTCCCGGTGCCGCACGCGGAGTTCGTCGCGGCGTTCCAGCGATGGGTCGACGCCGGTGGCCCCTGTCCCGACGAACGAACCGCCGACGCCTCCGGGCTTCGGACGGCACGTTGAGCATCCGCACCTGGCGCAGGCTCGACCTGCCGGCAATCGAGCGATTCCGCGAAGAAGAGCGGGTCTTCCGGGGACAGGTCGAGGTCCGGGAGGATCCGG
>DASXGF010000135.1:0-11185 GCA_036489275.1 Myxococcaceae bacterium
ATCGACGAGCAGATCTTCGGCTCGCTCGACCTCGGCTTCCTCCCCGACAGCGTCAGCGACTACGCCAACTACCAGCAGGGCCTGGTGGACCTCCGCGTCGGCAACGAGCGCTGGGCGAGGACCCACTTCGTGAAGCTGGACGAGGAGGGGGTGGAAGCCAGCCGGGCCAAGTTCGCGCTCCTGGTCACCCGGCTGAGGAACGCCAAGGGGGTCGACGATCAGATGATCGACGACTTCCTCGATCTCTCCAAGGACCAGAAGCTCACCATGGAGGCGCGCAACGAGGCCCGCCTCGCGGTGGCCCGCCTGCGCTACGAGAAGAAGGACTTCGAGGGAGCGCTCAAGGCCTACGACATGGTGCAGCTGCCCTCGCTCGATCCGGGCCGGGCCACCCTGTACCTCGAGGAAGCCTGGACCCGCTACAACCTCGGCCAGCTCCGGGCGACCATCGGCCTCCTCACCACCCTGGACGCGCCGAGCTTCCGGGACGAGTTCCTCCCCGACAAGTACATCCTCCGGGCGCTGGTCTTCCGCGACCTCTGCCAGTACCTGCCGGCGAAGCGCGCGGCGAAGGAGCTCACCCGCCGCTTCAGCGACTCGCTGGAGGCGATCCGTGAGCGCGACGACCTGACCCAGGACTTCCGGCTCCGCCGCGCGGCCAATAGCCACGGCTCCACCAAGCGGGCGGCGAAGTTCCTCGAATCGCTGAACCTCGAGGGCGAGCAGCTCGGACGTCACGCCGGCGGCTTCGGTGACCGGCTCTACAAACACCTCACCCATGTCTACGACCTGGCCCACGCCGAGGCCGAGCGCCTCTACCAGCAGCGCCTCCGGGACGCGGTGCGCGAGGAGGCGGACAAGCTGCTCCGCGCCGACGAGCAGGTGCGGCTCATGGAGTACGAGGTCGGCCTCAAGCTCTACGAGCGCGTGAAGCGCGGCGCCAAGCTCGTCCAGCCGGAGAAGCAAGCCCAGCTCACCTCGGCGCAGATCGCCTTCAAGTTCACCGGCGAGTACTGGAACGACGAGCTCCGCAGCTACCGGGTCAGCATCCCGAGCCGGTGCATCGAGGAGGGCGCCCAGTGACGGGTCCGCTGCTCCTCCTGCTCCTCGCCCAGGCGAAGAGCCCGCTCCTGCCCACGCTCGACAAGAGCGTGAACCCGGTCGTCACCAAGCAGCGGGAGAAGACCGAGTACGTGGAGAAGCTGAAGCGGGACATCTTCAAGGTGGACCGCTCGCTCCTCGAGACCGAGCGGCTCATCGCCAAGAGCCGCAACGCCCCGTACCTTCCGGACCTCCAGTTCCGGCTCGCCGAGCTCTACGTGGAGAAGAGCCGGTACGTGTACTTCCTCCAGGTGGAGCAGCGCGGCGGCGACAACAAGGGCGCCATCGTCAGCCCCGAGACCAAGCTCCTCAAGCAGAAGGCGGTGCAGCTCTACAACCGTCTCCTCCGGGAGTTCCCCGACTTCCACGACGCGGACAAGGTGACGTTCTACCTGGCCCACGAGATGCGCGAGCTCGGTCAGTTCGACGAGATGCTCAAGACGCAGAACGAGCTCATCGCCAAGTACCCGAAGAGCCCGCTCCGCCTCGAGGCCGAGCAGATCATCGGCGACTACTACTTCGACAAGAGCGACCTCGCCGAGGCCGAGAAGCACTACCAGGAGATCCTCAAGTTCCCGCAGAGCCCGGTGCACGACCTGGCCCGCTACAAGCTGGGGTGGTGCCGGGTGAACCAGCAGAAGTTCAACGAGGCGGTCACCTTCTTCGAGGGCGCCGCCGGCAGCGAGCCGCTGCCCGGGGTGGACAGCCAGAAGGCGCTCAACGTGAAGCGCGAGGCGCTGCTGGACCTGGTCTACAGCTACACCGAGGCCCGGCCGCCCAAGGGCGCCCTCCCCTACTTCGAGAAGCTCTCCGACAGCCGCACCACCTACGCCCTGTCCCTGGACAAGCTCGGCAACCGCTACTTCATCAAGCAGCAGTACGAGTGGGCCATCCCCGCGCTCCGGAAGCTGATGGAGATCCAGCCCGACCCGGACCTGGACATCGAGCGGGCCGAGAAGCTCTACGACTCGCTGAAGGCCTCCAAGGGCAAGGTCCCCACGCAGCAGGAGGACATCAAGTTCCTCGTCCGCGCCGCGGTCAACGTGAAGGTCGACCCCTTCAAGGAGGAGACCACGCGGCGGAAGCAGCTGGTGGAGCTGGAGGAGCTGACCCGCGACCTGGCCACCCAGCTGCAGGCGCTGGCCCAGAAGAGCGACGACCGGAAGGTCTATCTGCAGGCGGCGAGCGCCTACAAGGAGTACCTCTCGCTCTTCCGCCCCGAGAAGTACGTCCGGGACATCATGCACAACCGGGCGGATGCGCTCTTCGCCGCGCATTCCTATCCCGAGTCGGCGCGGCAGTTCGAGGAGCTCGAGGACTACGAGGTCCGGGCCAAGAACGCCGCCGGCGCGGAGACCGCGTCCTACGGCGCGCTCCTCAGCCACTTCAGCGCGCTGAAAGCCGGCGAGGTGGACAGGATCACCGCCTTCGAGGTTGCCGACGCCCGTCAGGCCCTGAAGCTCGACGGGGCGAAGTTCATCACCAAGTACCCCCGCAACCCCAACGCGCTGACCGTCAAGTTCAACATCGCCCGCGCCTTCTACGACGACGGCGAGTTCGAGCGGGCGAGCCAGCTCTTCACCGCCTTCGCCATGGAGTACCCGACGAGCAAGGACGCGCCGGTGGCGGGCAAGCTCGCCCTCGACAGCCTGCGCCAGCTCAACGACTTCAAGGCCATCGAGGAGACGACCCGGAAGTTCCTCTCCAACGGGCAGCTGCCGCCCACCTTCCTCGCCGACGTCCGCAAGTTCCAGGCGGAGAGCAAGGGCGAGGCCCTGGGCGAGCTCGCGCTGCAGAGCTCGGCCGAGACCGGCGACGTGGTGGAGGGCCTCCTGAAGGTGGCCTCGGAGAACAAGGGCGCGGACATCGCGGAGAAGGCGCTCTACGGCGCGTTCACCGCCGCCCGCGAGAAGCGCGACTACGCCAAGGAGCGGGAGATCGGCGCGAAGCTGCTCACCGACTACCCGAAGACCGCCTACACCTCCGACGTGCTGTCCAGCATCGCCCGCCACTCCGCGGAGGCCGGCCGGTTCCCCGAGGCTGCGCAGTGGTACGAGCAGCTCGGGCAGCGGATGGGGCAGGACTCCACCGCCTACGACGGGTGGATGGCCGCCGGGCGGCTGCGGATGGTGCTCAACGACTACCCCGGGGCGCAGAAGGACTTCCAGAACGCGGGGAACGTGGGCGGCAACCGGCGCGGCGAGGCGCTGGCGCTGCTCGCCCAGGCCAAGCTGAAGGCGCGGGATCTGGCCGGAGCCAAGGCCACCGCGAACCAGACGCTGGGCGTGGACAAGACGAACCCGCAGGCCGCGGCGGTGCTCGCCGAGGTCGCGGCGACGCAGGGCGAGCGCCCCGACGTCCTGGCCAAGGCGCTGGCCCCGGTGGTCAACGCGCCCTCGAGCCAGGGCGAGGACACCGCCAAGGCGCTCTGGTACCTGGGCGAGCTCCTCTACCGGAACTTCAAGGCCATCCCCGCCGACCAGATCGACCAGAAGGTGGCCGCGCTCCAGCAGCTGCAGGGCGTGTACAACCAGGCGGCGTCGATGGGCAGCTCGGAGTGGGCGGTGGCCTCGCTGTGGAAGCTGGGCCTGTCGCTCCAGTCGCTCGCCGACGCGGTGGAGCAGACCCCGGTGCCGGCGGGCCTGTCCGCGGCCGACGCCCAGCAGTTCAAGTCGGCGGTGAAGCAGCAAGTACAGCCCATCAAGGAGCAGGCGGACGAGGCCTTCAAGACCTGTCTCGCCCGCGCGAGCCAGCTCGAGGTCTACGCCCCGGCGGTGCTCGGGTGCCGCGGCCGGAGCGAGACCGCGCGCTCGCCGCTGCCCGCGACCCCGGCGCCCGGGAACCTGCCCACCGGCTTCGCCGAGCTGCAGAAGAAGGCCGAGTCCACCCAGGACGCCGCCTCGCTCGAGGCCCTGGGCCTCGCCTACCTCGAGGCGAAGCAGATCCCCATGGCCCAGCTGGCGCTCGCCCGGGCCACCGAGCTCGGAGAGACACGCACCGCGGCCCAGAACGGCCTCGGGGTGGCCCTGCTCTACCAGGGCGAGCCGATGGCGGCCCGCGCCGCGTACGGCAAGGCGATCGACGCCGATCCGGCCAACGACAAGGCGCGCGCCAACCTCGCGGCGCTCCGCTGCCGCTACGGCGACCAGGACGGCGCCCGGAAGGAGCTGGCCACCGTGAAGAACGGCACGCTCGCCGGGGCCGACGTCGATCCGGAGTGGAGGACCTGTCGATGAAGCGGCTCGCCGTCCCCATCGCTGCAGCGGTCGTGGGGGTGGCGCTCGCCTGCGGTCCCACCAAGGTCGAGGGCAGCCTGCAGGAAATCCTCGACCTCACCTACCAGGACATCAAGCTGGGCTTCGCCGGTGACCAGGTCGCGGTGCGCTGGACGCGGCCCCGGGGCTCCGGTCAGGACACCGTGCTCGAGCTCTCCGAGAAGCTCGACGGGCTCACCGTGCGGACCGGGGACTTCGTGAACCTGGCCGAGGCGCTCCCCAACTTCGCGCTCGCCGACGCCGGGATTCCCGACGGGGGCTTGCTCCCGGACGGGGGCATCGCGAGCCAGCAGCGCGGCGTGGTGACGCGGGACGTGTTCAACGACCCGCGCAAGACGTTCCCCCTCATCTCCGACGGCTTCATGGTGCTCTACGACGTGCCGCGCGACGGAGGCATGGTGAACGGCAGCTTCAGCGTGACGTTCGAGCGCTGCGTGGATTTCGGGTGCGGCCGGACCCTGTTCGGCGACTTCAAGGCGAAGGTGCAATGAACCTGCGCACTACAACTTGGTGGGCGCTCCTCCTGCTCGCGGGCTGCGGCGGCAAGTACGGCCGCAAGGTGCCCGACGACATGGTGAACAAGCTCACCTACGAGGACAAGGTGGACCTGGTCGAGGCGGAGAACGACCTGTTCGTCGCCTACGACCGGGTGGACGACGCGGAGAACGAGATCCTCCGCACCCGCGATCAGATCCGGCGGGCGAAGAAGTCCGAGTCGCTGGCCAGCGGCGAGATCGGCCAGGCCAAGGACCAACCCACCAAGGATCTGGCGGTGCTGGCCCGTGAAGAGGCCCAGGCCCGGGTGGAATATCTCCGGTCGAAGCAAGACCTGAACGTCAGGAATCGCGAGCTGGACGAGCTGGGCCGCACCTGCGCCATCACCCGCTACCAGGCGGCCCGCCTCACCGCGGTTCGGAAGGTGAAGGTCCCCGGCAGCGAGCGCTACGACCCGAAGGACTTCGAGCGGCAGGTGAAGCAGTGCGAGGGCGAGCTGGCGGACCGGAAGAAGGCCGCCCAGCCCCAGCGCGAGCGCATGGAGAAGGCCCGCGCCGAGTGGGAGAAGAAACGCGACGTGGTGGCCCGGAAGACGTTCGACGCCCGGGCAAGCCCGTTCGTGGAGAAGCTGTAGATGACGGGCGCGGCGTTCCTCCCGGTGCTGCTGCTGCTCGCGGCCCCCGAGACCGGGAAGCTCCGCGAGTCGGTGAAGGCCGACGAGGCAAGGGTTCGCGACTCTCCGGACGACGCCGATGCGCTGAAGCGGCTCGGCATGGCCTACCTCTCGCTGGAGGAGCCGGACCGCGCGGTCCCTCCGTTCCGCGAGCTCGCCCGCCGCCGGCCCGGTCCCGAGTCCACGCTCCTTCTGGCCCGGGCGCTGCGGCTCGCCGGTGAGGCCGCCGAGGCCAAGAGCCTGCTCGACCAGGCCATCACCCAGAGCCCGTCCGACCCCGCCCTGCACGTGGAGCGCGCGCTCCTCGCCCGCTCGCTGGACGACAACGAGGGAGCGGTCCGCTCCTGGACCCGGGTGACCGAGCTCCAGCCGCGCGACGCCACCGCCCAGTTCAACCTCGCCGAGTCGCTGCACCGGAGCGCGCGTCTGGACGAGGCCATCGCCACCTACCGGAAGGCCCTGGAGCTGGACCCGAACCTCACCGTGGCGAGGGTAAATCTAGCGAAGGCGCTGGCGGAGAAGGGGCTCACCGGCGAGGCGAAGGAGCTCCTGATGGCCGCGGCCCAGGCCGCGCCGCTCGACCCCGCCACTCACTACAACCTCGGCGTGCTCCTGCTGCGCGAGGGCAACGTGCCGGGGGCGATCGGTGCCTTCGAGCGCACGCTGCAGCTCGACCCGCATTCGGCCGAGGCGCACAACAACCTCGGCGTGGCGCTGGACTGGAAGGACGACCTCGAGGGCGCCCGCCGCGAGTTCCTCGCCGCCACCCGCGACGACCCGCGCTCCGCCGAGGCCTGGTTCAACCTGGGCCTCTCCTACTTCCGCACCGGCGACAACGCGAAGGCGAACCAGGCGTTCGCCCGGGCGCAGACCATCAACCCCAGCGCCAGCGCGCCCTACATTCAGCTCGGGCAGCTCTATCTACGACAGGGCAAGCGGACCCAGGCCGTGGGCGCGTTCCAGAAGGCCATCGCGCTCATGGCCGAGGACCGGAAGGCCTCGCGCAGCACCGAGGCGTACCGCGGGCTGGCCATCGCCTACGTGGGCCTCGGCCGCTTCAAGGAGGCCATCGCCGTGCTGGAGAAGGCGGTGCGGGAGTTCCCCCAGGACGGGAGCGCCCGGGCCGCGCTGGCCGACGCCCACCTCGCGATGGGCGACCTCGACGGGGCCATCGTCGAGGCCGAGAAGCGCCTCCAGCTCGAGCCCACCTCCGAGGCGCGGCTGGAGCTCGCCGCGCTGTACGCCCGCAAGCGGGTGAGCGCGAAGGCCGAGCCGCTCTACCAGACGGTGCTCAAGGAGCGGCCCGAGGACCTGGCCGCGGCGCTCGGGCTCTCCGACCTCTACCTGGCCAAGGGCGACTACGCCGCCGCGGAGCGGGTGCTGGGGAGGGCCAAGGACCGGCACCCCGACGACACCGGCGTCCTCTCGCGGCTGGGCGTGCTCCACAGCCGGCGCGGGCGACCGGACCTCGCCCTGAGCGAGCTGGAGCAGCTGGTCCGCCGCGACCCGACGCAGCTGGAGGCGAAGGCCGAGCTCGGCTCGCTCTACTTCCGCGGCGGCGATCCCGACACCGCGCTGAAGCTCTTGAAGTCCGTCATCGCCACCGACAGCCGCCAGCCGCTGGCCCACATGTACCTCGGGCAGGTGCTCTTCGAGCGCGGGCAGCCGGCCGAGGCGGAGAAGGCGTTCAAGGCGAGCCTGGCGGTGGACCCGACCTTCGGCGCGCCGCACTTCTACCTCGGGCAGCTCTACGAGTCGCAGGACCGGAAGAAGGACGCGCTCCGCGAGTATCGCGAGGCCGTGGCCCGGCAGTCGGACCTCGAGCCCGCGGTGGAGGCGGTGAAGCGCCTCGAGAAGCAGGCGGCCGCCGAGATCCCGACGCAGGGCAACGCGACGCGGCCTGCGCGTTAGCTGGACGCGGCCGGCGGAGGCTGCCCGGTCCCGTGGGTCTTCTTGAAGATCAGGAAGCGCAAGACCAGCAGCTGGCCGATGCTGAAGACCAGGATGTCGGCGATGAGCTTCGCCACCACCACCGGGACGTCCAGCCAGTCGGCGAGGATGCCCACCAGCGGGGCGTGGATGGACATGGCGATGAGCGTGGAGATGATGAACTTCACCGCCTGCCCCGCCACCGGCGTCCCCGTCGCGCGGAAGGCGAAGGAGCGGTTCAGGAAGAAGGCCAGGGTCGAGCCGACGGCCACCCCGATCGCCGCGCCCACGGGCGTCGGAAGCTTCAGCACCTTCTTGCAGACCAACAGGACGCAGATGTCGACGACGGTGGCGAGCGCGCCGACCTGGAGGCTGCGCGCGGCCCAGGACTGCATCACCTTCTGGATGACCGCCCGGAACGAGGAGCGGCCGTAGCCGACCCACCCTCGGTCGACGTGCTCCGCGCCTCCGCCCTCGGCCATGCTCACGCGCAGGCCCCCGGGGAAGAGCGACGGCCGGCTAGCGCCGACCTCCGCCACCGTGTCCACCGCCGCCGCCGGAGTGGCCACCGCCACCACCCACGTGCGCTCCGCCGCCGCCCGAGTGAGGCGCCGCGTAGCTGCGCGACGGCGCCGAGTAGCCACCACCCGACGAGCCCGAGAAGCCCCGCGAGGGAAACGCGGACCCGCGCGAGGGCGCTCCGCCGTAGCCACCCGGCGAGGGCGCCGAGAAGCTGCGCGATGGAGCGCCGAAGCCGCTGCTCGGAGGAACGCCGAAGCTCCGCGACTGAGCGAAGGTCTGCGGCGAGGAGAAGGTGCGGCCCGGCGCGCTGTAGTACCCGAGCGAGCGCGGGCGCGGACCCGGGGCCGACGGTCCCGAGGGAGGGCTGGGCGTGGACGGACGCGGCGCCGCGGTCCCACCGCCGGCGGGAGCGCCGCGCCAGGGGCTTGCCGGCGGAGGCGAGCGCCACCCGCCACCGGCCGGGGCCGGGCTCGACGAGCGCGGGGCGGTCGTCATGCCGGGGAACGGCTGGCCGGGGCGCGGCGCGAGCGCTCCGGGGGCCAGGCCGCGCGACGGCGGCAGCACCGGCTGGACGCGGCCGGGGGCCGGCGGGGTGAAGCCGGTCACCCGGGGAACCGGGCGGCCCACGGCGTGCTCCACCTGGGGCACCGGAGGACCGGCGTACCAGCGCGCACGGCCGTAGCTCACCGCCTGGTGCACCGGGACGGTGGCGGCGTAGGCCGCGTGGATGCTCCCCACCGGGAGCCGGTAGGCCCAGACGTCGTGGTAGATGAAGACGTTGCTCGGGACGAAGCACCAGTAGGGCCGCCAGGGCTGGACCACCACCGCGAACCCCACCGGGGGAAGCGGCGCCCAGCCGATGTAGCCACCCCCGAACCGCCAGTCGACCCAGGCGGGAGCCCAGACGCTGCCCGGATACCAGACCCAGCCCCACGAGGGCGTCATGGCCCAGCGGCCGTAGTGGAACGGCGCCCACCCCCACGGGTAGTCGCTCTCCCAGGTCCACCCCCAGTCTGAGTAGACCCAGTGACCGCCAGTCGCATACGGCTGAAAGTCCTCGCCCACGACATCGGGGTCCGGCCGCCAGGCATGCCCGTCGTTGGGCCCCTCGCCGGTGTCCACCCACTGGCCATACGGCGAGAGCGTCTCGTCGAACGTGGTGACGTCGACGTCCCCCTCGGGCTGCGGGATCGGCTCGTCCTGGGCCAGGGCACGGTGCGAGACCCCCAGCGCACCCCAGAAGAGGGCCGCTCCGAGCATCCCGAGCAGTCGAGCGCGCCGCGCCATCGACGGACATCCTTCCCTGACCGACCTGCCCCGGCAAGGAGCCAGCCGAGCCAGCAGCCAGGACGTAGAACCCTCGGAAGTTATTCACCGGCGAGGGGGTCACTCCTCGAGGAAGCTGTGCTCGCGGAGGACGGTCTTTCCCGACTCGATCTCCACCGTCCAGGGATGGGCCTTCTTGCCATTGATCAGTCGGACGGTGTGGGAGCCTGGCGCCAGGGGGAACCGCCGGGACCCCTCCACGTCACCGGCGAACTTCCCGTCCAGGAAGAGCCTTCCCCAGGGCTGGGCCTTCACCACCAGGAAACCGGGGGGGCCGGCCGGGGGAGCGGGCGGCTCCTGCCGGGCGGTCGGGAACGGGACCGCCGGAGGGGTCTCCACAGCCGCCGGGGCCTTCGGGGCCGGTGGAACGGGGGGCAGGGCAGGCGCCGCGACCACCGGGGCGACCGGGGCGGGCGTCTCGGGCCGGGAGTCGGTCCGGCCGGCGACGAAGGCGACGCCGCCGACGCCAAGCAGCACCGCGAGGCCCAGCAGCACGAGCATCATCCGCCGCCTGCGCGCGCGGAGCTCCGCGGCGAGCACCCGCATCTCCTCGGCCGGGGCCTGGGTGATCACGCTCTGGCGGCCGCCCGGGGCGGTGGCCTGCGAGGTCCGGCGCCCCGCGGGCGTGCGAGTGGGGGCGAGGGCCTCGTCCTCCACGACGGGAGCGATCGATCCCGACGGCGCGGTCTTCTGGAGGAGGCGGCCCTCGGCGCGGGTCTCCCGCAGCCCAGGGCTCCGGGCGGTGGGATTGGGCCGCGACGCAGTCGGCCCCACGCCGGGAACGAGCTGCAGCGGAACGGGCTCTGCGTCGTCATCGGCCACGGCCTCCTCCGGGAACAGCGACCGGATGAACAGCCCGACGTCGGTGTCCTCGGGGGCGCGCGGCGCGCCGATGACGTAGGTGACGAGGCGGCGCTCGAAATCGCCAGCGCTCTGGAAGCGGCGGGTGGGGTCCCGCTGCAGGGAGGTGAGCACCGCCTCGGCGAGCGCCGGATCCACGAGGTGGTTCACCGCCGAGGGAGACTGGATCTCCCGCTCCTGCACCGCGCGGAGCACGGCGACGTCACTGTCCCCGTCGAATAGGCGATTCCCGGTGAGCAGCTCCCAGAGGGTGATGCCGAGGGCGAAGAGGTCGGTCCGGGCGTCCACCGCCTCGCCCCGGGCCTGCTCCGGCGCCATGTACGCGAACTTGCCCTTGAGCATCCCCGCCGTGCTGGCGCGGTTGCTGGCCTTGGCGATGCCGAAGTCGGTCAGCTTCACCGCGCCCTCGTACGAGATGAGGACGTTGTGCGGGGTGACGTCACGGTGGACGAGGCCGAGCGAGTGCCCGTGCTCGGTGAGGCGGTGCGCGTAGGCGAGCCCTCGCGCCACCTCGAGGCAGATCTGAGCGGCGAGCACCGGAGGAAAGGGCCTCCCGAGAAGCCGCGCCCGGCGGTGCAGCTCGGCGAGCGACTTCCCGCGGACGTACTCCATCGCCAGGTAGTAGCTGTCCTCGTGCCGGTCGAAGTCGAAGATGTGCACCACGTTGGCGTGGTTCAGCTTCGAGGCGACGCGAGCCTCGGCGATGAACATCTGGACGAAGCTGGGATCGTCCGCCAGCGCCGAGCGGATCCGCTTGATGACCACCTGCTTCTCGAACCCCTCCGGCCCGTGCGACTGGGCGAGGAAGATCTCCGCCATCCCGCCCTCGGCGAGCTTGCGCCGGATGACGTACCGGCCGACGGGAGTGCCAGGGAAGAGAGACACGGGAAACCCGCGGGAGATTAGCCTGCCGCGCCCGGCACGGTCTCCCCCTGCCTCAGGACGCCACGGCCGCCGGAGCCCGATGCTTCTGCCGGGTGAGCATCTGGATGGTGGCGGTGTA
>DASXGF010000149.1:0-8825 GCA_036489275.1 Myxococcaceae bacterium
CCGCGAAGGTGAAGCGAGGCGTGTTCGTCACCGCGCTCGGAACGAGCAGGGAGTTTCGCATGCCCCCGGTCCTCGGCTTCCTCGCCCGGAACGTCGTGGGGTGGTTCCTCCGGCACGGGTGGGGGGACGGAGCGCGCTTCGAGGAGGAGCTCACCCGCACCGACCTCGACTGGACGGTCGTCCGTCCGCCGGCTTTGAATCACCTCGCCCGCCGGGGACGGTACCGGCGGGGCATCGCCGAGCATCTCCGGTCTCCGTTCCGGTTGAGCCGGGCGGATCTCGCGCAGGCGGTGCTGGATCAGCTCGACGACCCGGCGACGGTCCATCGCTGGGTGGAGGTCGCCTGGTGACGATCGTGTACTCGGTGGTGGTCGCCCTGCACGTGGTGAGCTTCGCCTTCTGCGCCGGACCGGTCCTCGCCATCGCCCTCGCCGGTGGAGGGATCTCGCCGCCCGGGACGCAGCGTCTCGTCCGGGTGGCCAGCTTCGCGCTGCTCGCCCTGCTCATCACCGGCGGCTACGCGGCGGCGGTGACCGGAGGCGCCTTCTTTCACACCTGGTGGCTCCGCCTCTCGATTCTGCTCTTCCTCGTCATCGGCGCCCTCCTCGGGCGGCTGCGGAGGCTCTCCAGGCAGCCCGACTCAGGAAACGCGATGCGGACGCTGGGCTGGGTCATCACCGTCGCCCTGGCCCTGGTGGTGTACCTGATGGAGGGAAAGCCCTTCTGACCCGGACAACCGGGCCACCTTCTCCCGTGCGGCCAGGACGTAGAGGGTGGTGATCCGCCCACTCCGGTCCACGTCACAGGTCAGGACCACCCGCGGGGCGACATCGACTCCCGGAGGCGGCTGATTGTCGACCACCAGCGCCGGGAAGCCGTTGACGTTCTCGCGGAGAGACCGGTGCGAGGGGACCCCCGCGACCCGCTGCTGGCCGAAGATCGCGAACCGGGAGATGGTCCTCGCGCCGCGGAGGATCTGCCGCACGGCCCCGAAGCGTCCGGCACCGTCGGCATGGAGCGCAGCGTGCTCGGCGAGCACGGCTTCGACCTGGGCGGGATCTCCGGTCGCCACCGCCGCGGCGAGCCGCTCGAGCGCGCCACGGACGAGCCCGGCGCGCTCACGTGCGCCGTCGATCCGCCCCTCGTCGTAGCCGGCCAGCGCGACGCGGGCACGGTGGTGCATCACCCGGACCGCTCCCAAGCCCATGTGGAGGATCGACGCCGTTTCCTCCACCGAGAGGTCGAACACGTCCCGGAGCAGGAGCACCGCCCGCTGGCGCGAGGTCAGTGGCTCGAGCGCAACGAGGAAGGCAAACGACGCGCTCTCCCGGAGTCCGTAATGACGCTCGGGGTCGGCCGACCCGGGCTCGGCCTCGGCCTCCATCGCCTCGGGAAGCCAGGGGCCGACGTAGGCCGCCCGCTTCCGCCGTCGCAGCCGGTCACGGGCCAGATTCGCCGCGACCGAGAGCAGCCAGTTCCGTCCGAGCACGCTGCCGGGAGGCGACGCGAGCGCCCGGGTGAACGTCTCCTGCGAGATCTCCTCCGCATCGGCCATGCTCCCGGTCATGCGGTAGGCCAGCGCACGCACGGTGGAGGCATGCTCCCGGTAGAGCGGCTCGATCATCGCCGGTGCTTAATCGTGGACCCGGCGTGACGCAGTGGCGGCCGGGTAGAGAAAGCGCCCGATCTCGTTAAGTTTCGTTGCGATGACGCGTGCCGCCGGCACTCGGTGCGGCGCGGCGTCGGGTCAGGCGTACTGCGCCTCGCCGTTCCCGAAGGACCAGTTCTCCTTCTTCACCTCGACGAGGGTGATGAACACGTCCTGTTTCCGCAGGCCCAGGCGCTGGTGCAGGCCCTCGGCGATCGCCTTGTAGAACGCCTTCTTGAGCTCGGTGGTCCGGCCCTCGTTGAGGAAGACCTGGATCAGCACGCACTCTGGGCTGCGCTCGATGCCGAGGTACGTCCTGTCGACGATCAGCCCCTCGGTCGGGTGCTCGGTGATGACCTGGAAGCGGTCGTTCGCCGGGACGTTGATCGTCTGGATCATCGCCTCGTACACGACGTCGCCGAGGGTCCGGCGGTACTCCAGGCTCTTCCCACGCGGCAGATCGATGCGGACGAATGGCATGAGCTTCAACGTGCCCCGGAGCCCGCCTCGACGCCAGCACAGTCACGGGGTCCATTGGCGATCGAACACCGGAACGCCCGACCCGGCCTTATGGTTTCCCGGCATGCAGCTTCGACGGCTCACTCCCGACGACGTCCTTGCCGCCGCGCGGCTGGCCTCGGTGGCCTTCGGGGGTGGGCCCCGCGAGAGCCGGATCCGCCGGTACCTCGCGCTGGAGCCGCAGGGATGGTTCACGGTCGACGAGGCCGGCGCGCTGCTCGCGGTGGGCGGCGTCGTCAGGTTCGGGCCGCTCGCCTGGCTCGGGTTGATGGCGGTGGAGCCCGGTCGTCAGCGGGAAGGTCTCGGGCGCACCATTGCCGAGGCCGCGATCGGCTGGGCGAGGCGTCAGGGCTGCACCACCGTCCTCCTCATCGCCACCGCCGCCGGCATCCCGCTCTACCGGCGCCTGGGCTTCGTCGACGATGGCGAATCGAGCGAGCTCGCCGGCGTCTCGGAAACCGCGCGCCGCTCCGGTGGCCCCTGCACCGTGCAGCCCTGGACGACCGAGGACACCGACGCGGTCGCCCGCTTCGACGCCCCCGCGTTCGGGGCCGATCGTGGCCGGCTCCTCGCTGCCTACGTGCGCGAGTTCCCCGGGTCGGCGTGGGTCGCCCGCGACGTCGCAGGCAGGGTGCGCGGATTCCTGGTGCTGCAGGGTGAGACGCTCGGGCCGTGGTCGGCGACCGACGAGACGGTGGCCGGCCAGCTGCTCGACGTCGGGCTCGGCGGGAACCGGCGGTCGTTCAGGGCGGGAATCGCGGACGTCCTGGGGCAACGGCTGCTCGAGTCCCGCGGCCTGAAGCGGACGAGGGGCCTCCCCCGCATGCGACTCGGCCCGGACGTCGATCGGGCCGCGAGCCCACGGCTCCTCGCCCACGCGAGCTACGCGGTGGGCTGAGACGCGCCCGGGAACTCCCACCTCGGCCCGCCGCCTCCTCGTTTCGCGATGCCCACCACAGGACGACTCCAGGGAGCGCGGGAGCGTCTCTCGGCGCGGGGCTGGCCGCTCGTGCCTCTCCGCCTCCTCGTCGGCTTCGGCTTCGCCTCTCACGGATGGGCGAAGGTCGTCCGCGGGATGGACGGGTTCGCGGCAATCGTCGCCGCGATGCACCTCCCGGCGCCGATGCTCACTGCATGGGCGACCGCGCTGCTCGAGCTGATCGGGGGCATCTCTCTGATGGCGGGCGTCGCCGTCGTCCCGCTCTCGATCGCCTTCACCGGCGTCATGCTCACCGCGCTCTTCGGGGTGCACCTCCGGTACGGGTTCTCGAGCATCCGGTTGAAGTCGCTCGGTCCGTCCGGCGCCGAGTTCGGTCCCGTCGGATACGAGCTGAATCTTCTCTACATCGCCGCACTGCTCGCGATCTCGCTGGGTGCGCCGGGTCCGATGTCGATCCGGCGCTGGCTCGAGGAGCGGCGGAACAAAACGAGGAGCCTCCCGAGTCTCTCTTCCGCAGCGGGCGATGAAGCCCGCGCAAGGAGATGAAGAACATGCTTCCCTCGATGAGACGTTTGTTTTCGGCGGCGCTGCTGCTCACCGCGTCCGGCGCGCTGGCCGATTCCCCGCTTCCCGCGGCCGACGTTCCGGTCAAGGAGATCGTCACCCGCGTCCCGGCCGAGACGGGAAAGGTGGACGATCAGGTGCGCACGCTGACCCGCGAGGTCGAGTCGCTCCAGTCCGATGTCGGGCAGCTGCGGGCCAAGGAGGCGGAGCGCGCCGTCCACGAGGCGGAGCTGAGCGGTCCCAACGATCACCCGCTCTGGCCCTAGAAGGACTCGAGCGCCGCGTGCGCGGTCCCCTGGCTCTCGGCTACCGCGAACAGGCCCGGTCGTGCACAGACCGCTGCGCCCAGCCGGCCAACGGTGCATCCGGAGCGCACCCGGGAGAGCTGGACGGCCTCGCTCTCTGCCGGACTGCCGGCCCGAGGAAGGTAGAGGCTGAGCGGCTCGTCGCCGCGCCGGTAGAGCAGCGAGGCAGTCACCCCGCCGTGGACCGTGCAGCGGCGAGCCCCGAGGAGCGTGGCTCCGGGCACGACCGGAACCTCGACGTCGTAGCCGACCTTGCTGGCGATCCACGCCCGCACCGCCGCTGGATCCGACGAGGTGAAGTCGCAGGGCGCAGACCGGGCGAAGGCGGTGAGATGCCGCGCCTCCAGCTCGTCGGCGAGCGCGCCGGCATGCCGGTGCGAGCTCCAGAGCACGACGACCAGCGCGGCGGCGAGGGCGCCCGCGAGCACCAGCGGGTGACGTGGCCGCGGGCTCCGCGTTCGAGGCCGGGGAACCGCACGAGGCACGAGGCGAGGAACCGTCCCCAGCCGCAACGGACCGAACGCTTCGTGCAGTCGCTGGAACCCGGCCCGGGCCGTCCGGCAGCGAGCGCACCCCCCGAGGTGAGCCCGTGCCCGGACGACCTCCTCGCCGGTCGCCTCGCCGTCCTGCCACGCGGAGAGGATCTCCACCCACTGCCGATCACAGCCCCTCATGTCTCCGCTCCCTTCCCCAGCCGCGAGGCCATCGCCTCGCGTGCCCGGGCGAGCCGGGAGCGGACCGTCCCCATGGGACAGCCCACCACCGCGGCGATCTCCTCGTAGGAGAGCTCCTCGACCTCGCGCAGCCAGAGCGTCCGGCGCCAGTCCTCCGGAAGCGCCTCCAGCGCCGCCAGGAGCTCGTCGTCGAGCGTCCGGTCGAGAATCTCCCGTTCCAGATCTCCCCGGATGCCGGGTGGCTCGTGCTGCACGCCGTTCCGGTCGAGTACCTCCAGCTTGTTCCGCAGACCCCGGCGCGAGTTGAGCCAGCTGGTGCGGACGATGGCCATCAACCAGGCGCGGAGCTGCCGGGGGTCGCGGAGCTCGTCGCGCTTCTCCATCGCCTTGACCAGCGTGTCCTGCAAGACGTCCTCCGCGTCGGCCGGGTTTCGGGTCAGCCGGCGGGCGAACCTCCGGAGCGCCCCGGCATGGGCGCTGACCCGTTCGATGAACGTGCGCTTGTCTCGCACCGCCGTCCTGACCTCGGTGGACACGCCTGAGTGGCGAGGAAGTTCCCTGGGGAAGGAGAAGCGGGAGCACGCCGGAGGGTTACAGGGCCGAGACGGGAACTTCGCGCCCCGCGTCCGGTGTCTCGGTCCGCCGGGAGAGACCGACCATGTCCTTCGCCACCGCCGTCCTCGCCGTGGCCCTTCTCGCCGGCCCCCCACCCTGCGCACTCCCCGAGTCGGGGCCGGTGGCGGAGGGAGCCGCCTGCGGTCTCGTCCGACCCGTGCAACGCGTGCCGACGGAGTCGCTCCAGCCGCGGGGGCCCGCGGTGGTCGAGGTCACCAGCCGCGACTGCCCGGCGTGCCGGCAGATGGAGCCGGTCGTCGTCGAGGCCGAGCGTCGCTGCGGCACGCGGGTGGTCCGGGCGTTCATCGAGGACGCCGACGGGGCCGCTCTACGGCTGCAGCACGGGATCGCCGGAGTCCCCACGCTCCTGGTGCTCGGCGCGGGCGGAGAGGAGGTCGACCGGCTGGTCGGACTGCAGAGCGTGGAGAGCGTCCGCCGCGCGCTGCGACGCGTCTCGTCCACTCCTTGCCGCTAGCTTCCGATCTCCCAGGCCCTCGCCCGCGGTTGGGGTATGCTTGACGGATGCTCGAGGAGTTCTTCGCGACGTTCCGCGAGAACATCATCGGAGTGAACCACCGGCTCGAAGGGCCGTATGGCACGCGTCCGCTGGTGTACGCGGACTGGACCGCCAGCGGGCGCCTCTACGGGCCGATCGAGCGACGGATGGCCGAGGACTTCGGCCCGCTGGTGGGGAACACCCACTCCGAGGCGAGCACCACCGGGATGGCCATGACCCGCGCCTACCAGCGGGCCCAGGGCCTGCTCAAGGAGCACGTCCACGCCGCGCCCGACGACGTGATCATCACCCAGGGCTCGGGCATGACCGCGGTGGTCAACAAGCTGCAGCGGATGCTCGGGCTGCGCCTGCCCGAGCAGCTCGCGCCGTTCTGCGAGCTCCCGGACGAGCTGCGGCCGGTCGTCTTCCTCACCCACATGGAGCATCACTCCAACCAGACGTCGTGGCTGGAGACGGTGGCCACCGTCGAGGTCGTCCCTCCCGACGCGCGCGGCCAGGTCGACCTGGGTGCGATGGGGGAGCTGCTCGAGCGGTACCGGAACCGGCCGCTGAAGATCGGCGCGTTCACCGCGTGCTCCAACGTCACCGGCGTGCGCCCGCCGGTGCACGCGCTCGCCCGGCTCATGCACCAGCACGGCGGCTACTGCTTCGTGGACTTCGCGGCGTCGGCGCCCTACGTGGACATCGACATGCATCCGGCGGATCCGCTGGAGAAGCTCGATGCGATTTACTTCTCGCCGCACAAGTTCCTCGGCGGCCCCGGCTCACCGGGCGTCCTGATCTTCGACTCGCGGCTGTACCACAACCGGGTGCCGGACCAGCCGGGCGGCGGGACGGTCAACTGGACCAATCCGTGGAAGCAGCACAGCTTCGTGGACGGCATCGAGGCGCGCGAGGACGGCGGCACCCCGGGTTTCCTCCAGACCATCAAGGCGGCGCTCGCGGTCCAGCTCAAGCAGGCGATGGGAACGTCGCGGATCCAGGAGCGCGAGCACGAGCTGCTCGAGGTGCTGCTCCGGGAGCTGCGCACCGTTCCCCGTCTGCACATCCTCGCCGACCATCTCGACTCCCGCCTGGCGATCGTCTCCTTCTACGTCGAGGACATCCACTACAACCTCCTGGTGCGCCTGCTGAACGACCGGTTCGGGATCCAGGTGCGCGGCGGCTGCTCCTGCGCCGGGACCTACGGGCACTACCTGCTCCACGTCGACCCCAACCACTCCCGGGCCATCACCGGGAAGATCGACCAGGGCGACCTGTCCGAGAAGCCGGGCTGGGTTCGCATGTCGCTGCACCCCACCACCACCCGGGCCGAGGTCGAGGCTCTGGCCGAGGCGGTGAGGGTGTGCGTGAAGAACGCGGCGGCCTGGGGCGAGGACTACCGCTACTCGTCCCGGACGAACGAGTTCACCCACGTCCGCGGTGACGCGGCCGTTCCCGACCTCGAGCCGCTCTTCCGGCTGTAGAGGTGGCCCCGCGCGTCCTGATGCTCCCCGGCTTCGGGGGGCGCGCGGATCAGCCCGTGCTCGTCGCGCTCGAGCAGGCGCTCCGCGCTCGCGGCGTCCCCGCGGTGCGCGTCGCCCTGAGCAGGGGGAGGCCCTCGCCGGGGCTCGCCGAGGAGGTGTCGCAGGCCTGGGCGTGGCTCCGCGCGGACCCTGAGATCGCGGCCTACGCGGGACGGTCGTTCGGCGGCCGGGTGCTGGCCCGGCTCGCCGTGGAGGCGCCTCCGCGAGCCCTGGTGCTCCTCGGCTTTCCGGTTCGCTCGGCGGCCGGACAGCGGAGGCTCGAGGACGAGCGCGTGCTCGCGACGCTGGCCTGTCCCACGCTCGTGGTCCAGGGCGCGGCCGATCCGCTCGGACCGGTGCGAACGCTGGAGCGGCTGGCGGTGAGGAACCCGCGGCTGGAGCTCACCGTGCTCCAGGGCGCCACGCACGCCTTCGGCCGGCAGGAGCGGTCCGCCGTCGCGACGGCGGCGGACTGGCTCGTGCGACGGCTCTCGTGACGGCCGCCCTCAGAAGAGGCGGGCGCGGGACGCTCAGGACGTTCGCGCGTCAGTCCTGCCGGTTGTCGTCGCCGTGGCCCTTCCCGTGGCCATGGCCGTGCTCTTTCTCGTGCTCACGGTCGTGGTGCTCGTCACGCTCGGCCCGCTGCCGGGGCGCATAGACGTCCGTGTACCAGCGCTCCTGGACGAAGTAGACGCGCTCGCCGCAGGCGTTGTACTCGCGGCAGTGCTTGCTCCAGTGCTTCTGGTGGCCGGGGGGGACGCGGAGGTAGACCGGCGGGCGCTCCACCGCGACCGGCGTGGTCTCCACGAGGACGGGCTGGGCATAGACCACCGGAGGCGGCTTCGGCTGCGTTCCGACGTCGATGCGGCCGTAGAAGCCCGAGTCGCCGACCGAGACCGAGACCCCGACGTCGGTGGCACGTGCGGCGCCGCCGGTGAGCAGGGCAGTGGCGAGGAGAAGGCGGATCTTCATCGTCGAGTGACCTCCGAAATGAGGTGACGACGCTACCAGCCGGATCGTTCACGCCAACCGGTGAGACATTTCCGACACCGAGGTCGCGGTGCGCGCGTCGAGCACCCTCTCCGCGGAGGTCGTACTGGAGTTTTTCACCCGCCGATGCGCACGCCGCGCGTCGCGATCAGCGGGCCTCCTCGAACTCGGCCTTCACCTTTCCCTGCTTCACTGCCCGGGCGAGGGCGGCGTGATCACGCTCGTTCTGATTCGCGTAAGCCACCGCGAACGAGGCGATCGCCTGATCGAAGGTGTCGCTCTTCCCCATGTATCCACTGAGGACCGCGGGGATCCCGCCCCGGGCATGGGAGAGCGCCAGGGCTCGGCCGCACCAGCTGGCGTAGACGTCCATCTCCATCCGGCCGAAGGTCTCGACCTTGATGCTGATCTTGATGTCGCGGAGCTGGCGGACGAAATAGTCGCGCCGTGGGCCCCTGGTCCAGCCGAGGAAGATGTCGCTCGCCGGCTGCATCCGACGGTAGCCGTTGATGACCCGCTGGCCGTGGTTGGGGAAGTGGCTGCGGCCC
>DASXGF010000219.1:0-1582 GCA_036489275.1 Myxococcaceae bacterium
CGAGGCGATCGATGGCAAGCAGCTCCGCTCGCGCGAGCAGCTCATCCGCCGCCTGGCGGAGCTGAAGGACCATCCCTTCCGGCTGTCCTGGATTCACGACGGGGCGACCCACGAGGGCGAGGTACGGATGCGCCCGGCGAAGGCTGGCGCCGAGGCGGCGGGAGGAGAGGGCGAGGCCTTCGAGCTCGGGATCCGCTTCGAGTCGGCGACGCCCGGAGATCGGGGCTCCGACGTGAAGATCCGCGTCGGCCCGGGGCTGGCGCTGCTCACCGCCACCCACCGGCTCGGCGAGTCGGTGGCGGACACCGCGGCCGGCCTGGCGAAGCTCTTCACCGGCCAGGTGTCGTTCAAGAACGTCGGCGGGCCGATCATGATCTACGGCATCGCCGGCAAGGCCGCGCAGGCCGGGCTCGACTACTTCCTGAATCTGATGGCGCTCATCTCGGTGAACCTGGGCCTCATCAACCTGGTCCCCATCCCGGCGCTCGACGGTTTCCAGCTGCTCTCCGCAGGCTGGGAGGCGGTGCGGCGGCGGCCCATCCCGATGCGGGCGCGGGAGATCGCCAACGCAGTGGGCATCGTCGCGCTCATCGTGCTCATGGTCCTGGTCTGCGTGAACGACCTCACGCGCTGAGGCTCGGAGCGGCGGGCGGCGCGTGGTGGCCCCGGGTGGCGTGGAATCGGTGAGCTCTCGGCGGGTGACCGTCCCGGCGGTGCGCACGGGGCGAGGTGCCCGGTGGCTGCCGCTCGGCTTCATCCTCCTCCTCGTCGCGAGCGGGTGCGCTCACGACGTCCGGCCCGAGGGCGGCGGCGAGGAAGGCGAGGCGTCCTGGTACGGGCCCGGTCTCTACGGGCGGAAGACCGCGAGCGGCGAGGTGCTCCGCCCCGGAACGCTCACCGCCGCGCACCGGACGTTGCCCTTCGGCACCTGCCTGCGGGTGACCAACCTCGAGAACGGGCGGGTGGTGGAGGTGAGGGTGAACGACCGGGGGCCGTACGCCGCCGGCCGCATCGTCGACGTCTCCGAGACCGCGGCGCGCGCCCTGGGGATGCATGGGCGAGGAGTCACCCGGGTGCGGCTCGGCCGCTGCTCGGGGAACGCGACCCTCGAGCTCGACGAGGCGGCGCGGCCCGGCTCCCCGGTGGCCCAGGCCCTCATCGAGGAGGCTGCCCCGGACCTCTGAGCGGCTTCCCGGCTTCGTCGGGGTTGCGTCTGGGGCCGGACCGCGCCAAGCACCCGTCCCTGGATGATCGTCGCGCTCGACAGCTCCACCCTGACCCTCTCGCTGGCCGTCGGCCGCCCGGGGGAGGCGGAACCGGTCGCGGCCGAGCGACTGGGTCCGCCGGCGAAGATGAGCGACCTGCTCCCCGGCGCGCTCACCGAGCTCCTTCGCCGGGCGGGGCTGACGCTCGACGACGTGCGTGGGTTTGCGGTCGGCCTCGGGCCCGGAAGCTTCACCGGGCTGCGAATCGGCCTGGCCACGCTGAAGGGGCTCGCCTACGCGCGCCGCCTCGGCGTGGTGGGCTCCTCTTCGCTGGCCGCGCTCGCGCTCGAGGGGCCCGCCGAGGTGACGCTGGCGGT
>DASXGF010000246.1:0-7624 GCA_036489275.1 Myxococcaceae bacterium
TACACCGAGACCCGCTCGGCGCAGCTGGCCGACCCCGGAGAGGACGGGAAGGCAGTCCTCATCCTCACCCGCTTCGGCTCGGTGGCCCAGATTCACCGGGTCGCAGCCCCGCTGGGAAATCGCGAGCAGCTCACGTTCGGGAAGGAGCCGGTGTCGAAGGCGGCCTGGCTCCCGGGCGACTCCCGCACGGTGTTCTTCCTCCAGGACACCGGGGGCGGCGAGAGCTTCCAGCTCTACCGCCTGGACACCCGCACCGGCCGGCGCCAGCTCCTGACCGACGGGAAGAGCCGGCACGAGACGTTCAGCGTGTCCCCGGACGGGCGGTGGCTGGCCTACTCCGGCACCGGGCGCAACGGCACCGACACCGACGTCTACCTCGCGGAGCCGGCGAGCCCGAGCACCGCCCGCCGGCTGACCGAGGAGAGCGGGAACTGGCTGCCGGGCGAGTTCTCGGCGGACGGGAAGAAGCTGCTGGTGCGCCACGAGCGGGCGATCGACGACACGGACCTGTTCGTGGTGGACCTGGCGACGCGCGCGAGGACCCGCATCACGCCCGATCCGGCGACGGCCGGAAAGGGTTCGGTGCGGAAGGCAGCCTTCGGCCCCGAGGGAAAGTCGGTCTTCCTGGTGACCGATCGCGGCGTGGAATTCTCGCAGCTCTTCCGGGTGGACCTCACCCGCCCGGATGCGCCGTGGATGCCGCTCACCGCCGGCCTTCAGTGGAACGTGGAGGGGCTCGCGGTCGCTCGCGACGGGACGGTGGCCTTCGCGGTGAACGAGGACGGCTACAGCAAGGTGTACCTCCTCCGCAGCGGGGCCAAGTCGCGCACGCCGGTCGACCTGCCGGCGGGCGTGGTCACCGACCTGCGCTTCCCGAGCCGCACCTCGGACGTGGTGAGCCTCACGCTGGACACGCCCACCTCGCCGGGCGACGTGTGGCAGGTCAAGGTGAAGGGAGTCGCCCCGCTGCGCTGGACCCGCAGCGAGGTCGGCGGCATGGACCCGGCGCAGCTCGGCCGGCCGGAGCTGGTGCGCTATCCCTCGACCGACGGCTTCACCGTGCCGGCGTTCCTGTACCGACCGCACGGGCTACGCCCCGGCGCCCGGGCTCCGGTGGTGGTGGTGTGGCATGGCGGGCCCGAGAGCCAGGAACGCCCGAGGTTCTACGCCTTCGGCCAGGCGCTCACCGACCTGGGCATCGCCGTGCTGCTGCCGAACGTGCGCGGCTCGGACGGCTACGGGAAGGCGTACCTGGCCGCGGACGACGGCGTGAAGCGCGAGCAGGCGCTGAAGGACATCGGCGCGACCCTGGATTTCATCGGCCGGCAACCGGACCTCGATCCGTCGCGGGTGGCGGCGTACGGCGGGAGCTACGGCGGATACATGACGCTGGCCTCGGTGTCCTTCTACCCGGAGCGGTTCCGCGCGGCGGTGGACCTGTACGGCATCTCCAGCTTCAACACCTTCCTGAACAGCACGGCCCCGTACCGCCGGGACCTCCGCCGGGTGGAGTACGGGGACGAGCGCAACGCCGAGGTCCGGGCGGTGCTGGAGCGCATCTCGCCGCTCAACTCGGCGGACAAGATCCGGGTCGCGCTCTACGTGCTCCAGGGAAGGAACGATCCCCGCGTGCCGCAGGGCGAGGCGGAGCAGATCGTCCGGGCGGTCCGGGGCCACGGAAAGACCGCCTGGTACATGCTGGCTCTGGACGAGGGCCACGGTTTCAAGAAGAAGGAGACCCGGGACTACGCCTGGAGCACGTCGCTTTACTTCCTCCGCGAGCAGCTGGTGGGCGGGGGCGTGGGACCCGCGGGAGCCCGATGAGCACCGAGCGCGCCGACGTCGTGGTGGTGGGGGCCGGTCACAACGGCCTGGTGGCGGCGACGCTGCTCGCCCGGACCGGGCTCTCGGTGGTGGTCCTCGAGGAGAAGGACACGGTGGGCGGAGCGGCAAAGACCGAGACGCCCTTCCGGAAGGCGCCGGGCCTGCGCACGTCGACCGGCGCGTACCTGCTCGGGCTGATGCCGCCGGAGCTGATGCAGACGCTGGGGCTCGAGCTGCCGCTTCTTCGACGCGACCCGCACTACTTCTTGCCGACGACCGGCGAGCGCTATCTGCTCTTCGGTTCGGACCAGGCGGCGATGAAGTCCCAGTTCACCTCCTTCTTCTCCGAGGCGGACTGGCGGGCCAACGGCCGGCTCCAGGAGGAGATCGGCCAGCTGCGCGAGGACGTGGCGCCGACCTGGCTGGAGGAGCCGCTGTCCATCGAGGAGACGGCGGAGCGTTACGTCCGGCCGGCGCTGCGCGAGGTCTTCGTCGGGCTGTGCCGCGGGTCGGTGGGGCGGTACCTGGACCGCTTCGAGTTCCGGAGCGATCTGCTCCGGGCGATGTACGCTGTGACCGACGGGGTCAGCGGCCTCACCGGCACCTGGGACACGCCGGGGAGCGGGATGAACTTCCTGGCCCACAACATGTGTCGTCTCCCGGGTTCGGACGGGACCTGGATGATCGTCCGCGGCGGGATGGGGACGGTGACCACGCGCCTCGCGGAGCTGGCCCGGGCGGCCGGGGCACGGATCATCACCTCGGAGAAGGTGTCGCGCGTCGCGGTGGGGGCGGGCGGGGTCGAGGCGGTGCACTGCGCTTCCGGACGCGAGGTACGCACCGGGGTAGCCGTGGTGAACGCCGACCCGTTCCGGATGCGGGACCTGGTGGGGACGGCGCGCTTCCCGGCCTCGTGGAACGGGCGGGTGGACGGGTACCGGCGCCCCGGGACGACCTTCAAGGTCAACATGGCGCTGAAGGGGCTCCCCCGCTTCCGCTGCCTGCCCGAGGACCGGGGCCAGTTCGGCTCGACGATGCACCTTCTCCCGGACGAGGGAGAGGTGATGGCCTCGCTGACCACCAGCTTCGCCGACGTGCAGGCCGGGCGGCTCCCCGAGTTCCCGACCATCGAGTGGTACATCCACACGACGGTGGATCCGTCGATGCGCGACGAGGCGGGGCATCACAACTCCGCGCTGTTCGTGCAGTGGGTGCCGCACACGCTGTCCGGCACCACCTGGGAGGCGGAGGAGGAGCGCTACGTGCGGCACCTCCTGTCGATCTGCGATCGGTTCGCTCCGGGCACGAGCGATCTGGTGGTGGACACCTTCCCGCTCCACCCGAGGAAGATCGAGGCGCACTTCGGAATCACCGGGGGCCACATCCACCACGTGGACAACACCTTCGGGTTCTCGGACCGGTTGCCCTACGCGCAGCCCGTGGACGGCCTCTACTCGGCGAGCGCGGGCTGCCACCCGGGGGGGTCGGTCATCGGGGCGGCGGGGCACAACGCCGCGCGACGCGTGCTGCGGGATCTCGGACGGGCCTGAGCGCGAGGCTCAGGGAGGCAAGCCGCCGCGGCTGGTCGCGACGAGCTCGTAGTCCCGGGTCTCGATGTCGGTCAGCAGCCGCGACTGCATGACGCGGGCGAAGTGGACCGAGCCGCCGGCGGTGCGCTGGTGCTCGGCCGCGTCGTGGTCGTCGGCGGTGATCAGCGTGACGTAGACGTTGGGATTCTTGCGATCGCGATAAGTGCTCCAGGAAGAGTCCTCGAGCTCGAGCCCGACGTACAGGGCGAACTCGCGCATCGCCTGCTCGACGTCGGGGCGCGCGTCCGGTCGAACGGCGAAGCGGAGGATCCTGAAGAATGGCAAGCTGACGGGGATTCTCACGCCCGGGGCGGGCCGCGACCGGTCTTGCTGGCTGCGGGTCTTCTTCCGCAGGGAAGCGGTGGCCGGAAGGCCTCCGGGGGCGCTAGGAGCCGGCGCATGGTCCGCATGCTCGCCCTCGTTGTCCTGTGGATCGGCTGTGCCGGGTCCCCGCCCACCCCCACGCCGGGGAGGGTCGACACGGCCGCCTTCCGGCTGCTGATGGAGAGGGTTGCAGAAGGGTGGCGCGAGGGGAACGCGCAGAAGGCGGCGGCGTGCTTCACCCAGGATGCGCTCTACGAGGAGCCCCCGCGGAAGCAGTTCCACTCCGGCCGGGCCGACCTGTTCGAGTTCTTCGGAGGGTCCAGAGGGACGGACCTCCCGATGCAGATGACCTGGCACCGCCTGGTCTTCGACGAGGCGTCCCAGATCGGCGCGGGCGAGTACACCTTCAAGCTGAACGGCCAGTATCACGGAGTGGTGATGGTCCAGCTCCGCGGAGGCCTCATCGCGCGCTGGCGCGAGTACCAGACGGCGTCGGGGCTCTCCTGGGAGGAGTTCGGCGCCGCGACCCGGTTCGAGCCGGCTGACCTCGCGCGGTGAGGGCCGTGCTCAGAGCTCGCGACGGCCGGACAGCGCGCGGGCGAGGGTGGCCTGGTCGGCGAACTCGAGGTCGCCGCCCATCGGGAGACCCTGGGCGAGCCGGGTGATCTTGATCCCCATCGGCTTGAGGAGCCTCATGAGGTAGAGCGCCGTCGCCTCGCCCTCGACGTCCGGATTCGTGGCGACGATGACCTCCTCGACCTTCCCGTCCTCGAGGCGCACGAGGAGCTCCTGGATGCGGAGCTGCTCGGGGCCGATGCCCTCCAGCGGCGAGAGCACGCCGTGGAGGACGTGGTACCGGCCCTTGAACTCCCGTGTCTTCTCCAGGGCCATGAGGTCGGCGATGCCCTCGACGACGCAGAGGAGGCGGTCGTCGCGGCGCGTGTCGGTGCAGAAGCCGCAGAGCTGCCCCTCGGTGAGAGCGAAGCAGCGGCTGCAGAGCCGGACCTTGCTCTTCACCTCCTGGAGCGCGGTGACCAGCTCGGCCGCGTACTCGGGCGGGGCGCGGAGGATGTGGAAAGCCAGCCGCTGGGCGGTCTTCTCGCCGATGCCGGGGAGCTTCGAGAGCTGGGCGACGAGTCGGTTGAGCGGGTCCGGCGTCATCCGGTGATTCCGGGGATCTTGAGGCCGCCGGAGATCTTCCCCAGCTCGCGCTCGCTGAGCTCGCGGGCCTGGGCGAGGGCGGCGTTGACCGCGGCGGCGATGAGATCCTCCATCATCTCCACGTCGCCGGCCTGGAGGACCTCGGGGGAGATCTTGATCGAGCGGATCTCGCCCGAGCCGGTGGCGACCACCTTGACCCGGCCGTCGCCGGCCTGGCCCTCGACGGTCTCGTCCGCCAGCTCCTTCTTCCGCTGCTCGAGCTTCTCGGTCAGCTTGCTGGCCTGGCGCATGAAGTAGTTGAGGTCGACTCCCGGCATGGCGTGCTCCGTGAAAGCAGGTCAGGGCTGCTCGTCGATGACGTCGCTGCCGGGGGCTCCGGTGCGCTCGTGCTCGAGGACCTGGATGTGCTCCAGCTCACCCCCGAGGATCCGGAGGGTGGCGAGGATTGCGGGGTGATTCCGGACGGACTGTCCGGTGGCGCGCTCGTGCTCGGCGCGGGCCTCGGCGTCGATCTCGGCGAGCGTCTTGGCGCCGGCGGCCGCGCCCGCGGTCTCGTCGACGACGAGCCTCGTGGGCCGGCCGAAGTGGGTGGAGAGGAGGCGCTCGACGACCGGGCGGCCGCTCTGGCCCATCACCGTGGTGCGGTGGAAGCCGGCGTCGGGGCGGAAGGCGATGCCAACCTCGCCCTCGCGGAGGTGGAGGAGGCGCGCGTGCTTGAGGGAGGCCGCGTGGCGCGCGGACTCGGCGCCGACGGTGTCCACGGCGGCACGCCAGCGGTCGAGCAGGGCGCGTGAGGCGTCGTCGCGTCCCCGGGCAGGCGCCGGGGCGGGCGTCTCGGGCAGGCACTCGCCGGTGGCGCAGCCTCCCGGGCTCGTGTCGACGGGGAGCGGAGCGTCGGCGGTCTTGGACCTCGCCGGCGCCGCGCCGAAGAGATCGGCGGTCGACTCGTCCGGGGCTACAGCCGGCGGGGTTGCCTCTCTCGCCACTGCCGGCGCGCGGGGCGCCGGGGACGTGTCGGACACCTTCGATGGCTTCGATGGCGCACTGACGGCCGTGTCGCGCGACGGGCTCGCCGCGGGCGGCGCCTCGGAGCCCCGCGCGGTCTTCGCCGGCGGGCGGCTCGCGGAGTCAGACACCGCCGGCGCCTCGGAGGCCCTCGCCGGCGCACGGGCAGGGGCGTCGAGGGTGCGGCCGGAGGGTCCGGACGCGGCGCGGACCGCTCCGCTGGCCAGGGGGGCAGAGGGGGCCGGTGCCGGCTCAGCCGCGAAAGGGCTGGGGAGCGGGACGACCTCCGGGCGTCCCGCCGGGCCGGGCGGCCGCGCGCGGGTCGGGCGCGGCGCCTGTGCCGAGGAGCTTCTCCACCCGGGTGAGCAGCTCGGGGATGGAGGCGGTGGGGGCGAGCTGGACGGCCTTGAGCAGCGCCATCTCCAGCGCGAGCCGGGGCTGCGCGGCGCGACCGACGTCCCAGACGGACCCGTGGACGACGTCGAACAGCCGGGCGAGCTGGGCGGGGTCGGCCTCGCGGGCGAGCTCGACGACCATCTTCTGCTCGACCTCGGCGAGCTCGGCGGGTGGCTTGCCGGTGGCGCGGGTCACGAGGACGTGGCGGAGCTCGAGCGCGAGCTCCTCGGCGAGGCGGCGGAGGTCGGCGCCGCGCATGAAGACGTCCTCGACCGAGGCCAGGAGCGACCGGGCGTCGCGGCGGACGAGGGCGGCGGCCATCTGCTGGACGATGGTCCGGTCGATGGCGCCGAGGGCCTCGGCGACGGCGGCATCGCTCGCGCCCGGGCCGCAGGCGGACATGATCTGGTCGAGGAGCGAGAGCGCGTCGCGCATCCCACCCTCGGCCTGGCGGACGATGAGGGCGAGGGAGGCGTCCGAGAGGTCGGCCTTCTCCTCCGTGGCGATCTGCTTCAGCCGGGCGAGCATCCGTTCGGCGGGGATGCGCCGGAAGTCGTGCCGCTGGCAGCGGGAGAGGATGGTGTCCGGAAGCTTGTGGGGCTCGGTGGTCGCGAAGATGAACTTCACGTGGCCCGGCGGCTCCTCGAGGGTCTTGAGCAGCGCGTTGAACGCCGCCCCCGAGAGCATGTGGACCTCGTCGATGATGTAGATCTTGTGGCGGTCGCGCTGCGGGAGGTACTTCGCGTTCTCCCGGATCTCCCGGACGTTCTCGACGCCGTTGTTGGAGGCACCGTCGATCTCCGCCACGTCCACCGACGTGCCGGCGGCGATCTCGGTGCAGGGCTGGCAGACGCCGCAGGGCGTGGCGGTGGGCCCGTGGATGCAGTTGAGGGCCTTGGCGAGCAGGCGAGCGGCGGTCGTCTTGCCGACGCCCCGCGGGCCGCAGAAGAGGTAGGCGTGGGCGACCCGGTCGAGCTTGATGGCGTTGGCCACCGTCCGGACCACGTGCTCCTGGCCGGTCATGTCGTCGAAGGTCTGGGGGCGCCACTTCCGCGCCAGTACGAGGTAGCCCATGGGGAGCAGGCCAATGTAACAGCGCAGTTCGCAGCGTCTACACTGGCCAGCCGAGCTTGACCGACGCCGACGCTGAACCGTTGCCACCCGAGCGGACCGAGGCCGCGAGCCACCCCGAGGCGGGGGCTCCCGGCGCGGGCGACGCCGTGCTCGACGCTCCCACGTGGCGGCGCTGGGCGACGCCGGAGCGCTGGGCGGTGGTGCTGGCGCTGGTGCCGGCGGTCCTGGCCGTCGCGGTGCTCGGCCGGCTG
>DASXGF010000328.1:0-9217 GCA_036489275.1 Myxococcaceae bacterium
GCCGGGATGAGGACGTTGAAGGCCGAGGCAACCAGCATCGCCGAGAAGGCCTCGCGGTAGCGGAGCGGGAGCACCGGTCGCACCACCCACCACCACCGGAGCGCCTGCAGCCCGACCAGGACGAACGTCCCGCCCACGACAGCGAGCAGCGGAAGCGGGCGCGCGGCGCGCAGCGAGCTCAGGACGTCGTGTAGCTGCAGGCCCATGAGCCGGGCCACGAGCACGGCGCTCCCGATGCCCAGGACGATGCCTCCGACGGTCCTGACGATCGAGACACAGCGGGGCCGGGGAGAGCGCTCGGTGTCCTCTTCGGCCATGGAGCCCTGGAAGGTGGTGCACCCGCCCTCCCCTTGCAATACAGGTGGGCCATGCGTGCGGTCCGCATCGAGCAACCGGGCAGCGCCCGGGGCCTGCGGCTGGTCGACGTCGACGAGCCAGCGCCCGGCCCCGGGGAGATCCAGGTCGAGGTCCACGCCACCGCGCTGAACCGGGCGGACTGGCTGCAAGTCCTCGGGAAGTATCCCGTGCCCGCGGGAACCCCGGCCGACCTGCCGGGGATGGAGTACGCAGGCACCGTGCGCGCCGCCGGTCCCCGCGCCTTCCGGTTCAAGCCGGGCGATCGGGTCATGGGGCTGGTGCCGGGCGCGGCGTTCGCCGAGCGCCTCGTCACCCACGAGCGCGAGGCGGTCCCGGTCCCGGACTCGCTCTCTCTCACCGACGCGGCGGCCGTCCCCGAGGCGTTCTTCACCGCCTTCGACGCGCTGGTGCTCCAGGGCCGGCTCGGCGCCGGCGAGCGGGTCCTGGTGCACGCGGTGACCAGCGGCGTGGGGACCGCCGCGGCGCAGATCGTCCACGCCTCGGCCGCCACCACCGTCGGGACCGGGCGGCACGCCGAGAAGCTCGAGCGGGCGGCGGCGCTGGTGCCGTTCACCGCGCTGACCGTCGACCGCGACACGCCCCGCTTCGCGGACCAGGTGCTGGAGCTCACCGGCGGCGCCGGGGTGGATCTGGTCCTGGACCTGGTCGGCGGGCGGTACACCGCGGAGTCGCTGGCCTGCCTCGCCCCGCGGGGGAGGATGCTGCTGGTGGGGACCGTCGACGGGGTGAAGAGCGAGCTCGATCTGCGGCTGGCGCTCGGCAAGCGCGCCCAGATCACCGGGACGGTGCTTCGGGCGAGGCCGCCGGAGGAGAAGATGGCCCTGGCACGGGCGGTGGAGCGGCACGTGCTTCCGCTGCTCGCGCGCGGCACCTACCGGCCGGTGGTGGACCGGGTGCTCCCGGTGGACCAGGTGGTCGAGGCGTTCGAGCATCTGGTGGCGGACCGGAACGTGGGAAAGATCGTCCTCGCATGGAGCGGCCGATGAGCTTCGACCCCGGCGCCCCGGGCCTCCCGGGGCAAGCGTACGGACTCCCGCACTCGGTGGACGAGGCGCGGGTGGTCCTCGTTCCCGTCCCCTTCGAGGCCACCACCTCGTACGGCGGCGGGGCGGCGGAGGGTCCGGCGGCGGTGCTGCGTGCCTCCACCCAGGTGGACCTGTTCGATCTCGAGACCGGGCGCCCCTACGTCGACGGCATCGCCATGCTCCCCGAGGAGCACCGGGTTCGCGCCTGGAACACCGAGGCCAAGCAGCTCGCCGGGCCGATCATCGAGGCCGGCGGCGCGGCGCCCGGGGACCCACGGCTGACCCGCGTGAACGCCATCTGCGAGGAGCTCAACCGCTGGCTGGAGCGCACCGTCACCCGGCTCATCGCCGACGGCAAGCTGGTCGCGACCGTGGGCGGCGACCACGGGAGCATCTACGGGGCAATCGCCGCGCACGCCCACGCGTATCCGGGCCTGGGCATCCTCCACCTCGACGCGCACGCCGACCTGCGGGACGCCTACGAGGGCTTCACCTGGTCGCACGCCTCCATCTTCCACAACGTGGTGCGCCGCCTCCCAGAGGTGTCGCGACTGGTGCAGGTGGGGCTCCGCGACATCTCCGAGGACGAGCTGCGCCTGGTCGAGTCCTCGGGCGGACGGGTGGTCATCCACCCCGACCCGGAGCTGAAGCGGCGGGGCTTCGACGGCGAGCCCTGGGCGCGGCAGGTGGACCGCATCGTCCAGGAGCTCCCGGAGCAGATCTATCTCTCCTTCGACATCGACGGCCTGGACCCCACGCTCTGTCCCCACACCGGGACCCCGGTACCGGGCGGCCTCTCCTTCCCCGAGGCCACCGCGCTGATCGCCGGCGTGGTGCGCTCGGGGAGGCGCATCGTCGGCATGGACCTGAACGAGGTGGCTCCGGGCCCGGAGGGCGACGAGTGGGACGGGAACGTGGCGGCGCGACTGCTCTACAAGATGATCGGCTGGGCGCTTCGCTCCCAGCGCGGAGGTGAAGGCCGCTGATGCGCCCTGCGATGGTCGTGGCCCTCGGGCTGCTGGTGATCCGGCCCTCGCTCGCCCTCGCGACCGATCCCGTCGTCGCTCCTCCGTCACGTGACGTCGGCCACGCTCCGTCGTCGCTCCTGGGCCGCGATCGCGGCGCGATCATCCGGCCGACCCAGGTGGTCTCGGCGTCAGCCCAGCGTCACTCGCCGGTGGTGGACGTGGTCCAGAAGGTCGGCCCGGCGGTGGTCTTCATCGGCACCGAGCAGGTGGTGGACCGGCGGATGCGCGGGTCCCCGCTCGAGGAGTTCTTCTTCGGCGACGGCAGCGGCCGCCCCGCCCGCCAGACGGTCCAGTCGCTCGGGTCGGGCGTGATCATCGACCCCGGCGGAACCATCGTCACCAACGACCACGTCATCCGCGGCGCCTCCGCGGTGCACGTGGTGCTGGCGGACGGACGCCAGCTCGAGGCCGAGGTGGTGGGCGCCGATGCGCAGAACGACCTCGCGGTCCTCCGCGTCGCCTCGAAGACCCCGCTCCCCGCGGCGAAGCTCGGCATCTCGAGCGATCTGATGATCGGCGAGACCGTGGTCGCGATCGGCAGCCCCTTCGGCCTCACCAAGACCGTGACCTCGGGCGTGCTGTCGGCCGTGGGCCGGAGCTTCAAGGCCAACGACCAGCTCTACATCGACTTCCTCCAGACCGACGCGGCCATCAACCCCGGCAACTCGGGCGGACCGTTGATGAACCTGGACGGAGAGGTCGTCGGCATCAACACCGCCATCTTCAACGGCGCGCAGGGCATCGGCTTCGCCATCCCGGTGGACAAGGTCCGGCGCATCGTCCAGGAGCTGAAGAGCTTCGGGAAGGTCAGGCCGGCGTGGATTGGCATCAACCCGATGGACCTGACGGAGCCCGCCGCCCGCAAGCTCGGCTGGGACCGGAGCGATGGCGTCCTCGTCGAGTCGGTGGACCCGGGCAGCCCTGCCGCCGCGGCCGGCGTGCAGCCCGGGGACATCGTGGCCGAGCTCGGGGGCTCGCCGGTGCAGGACGCAGACGAGTTCCAGGCGAAGGTCCGCGGCTATCCGGCGAAGGCGCCGATTCCGCTGGTGATCTTTCGCCAGGGCCACAAGCTGGGGGTGACGATCACCCCGTCCGAGTTCCCGTCGCAGCAAGCGGACGCCTACGCCTGGGACCGGCTGGGGCTCAGGCTCAGTCCCTCCCGCGGCACGCTCGCGGTCTCGGCGGTGCGCGCCCAGAGCCAGGCCGATGGCTTCGGCATCGACCGCGGAGACCTCATCGTCCGGCTCAACAACGTGGCACTGGACTCGCTCCCCACGTTCCGGGAGGCCCTCATCTCGGCGCGCCACGCGCGCAGCGTGCTCGTGGTGGTCCGACGTGCGGGTCGGAACTACCTCGTGACGTTCCGCCTGTAAGGGTCGGGGCGGACCCTCGCAGTTCCGCCCTGGGTGCGACTCCTGGCCACAAGGCGGGTGAGCATCCACCCGGTCGATTTCTCGGTGGTCGAGCAAGCGCTATAGAGTCCCGCTCCAGCGTGACCCGAATCGTCCCGACCTATCGCACCGCGGGGCCGCTGCTCGCCGGAACCCGCTCGAGCGCCATGCTCGGACTCGAGGAGCGCGAGGCCTCCGCGCGGCCGGTGGTGCTGGTCTGGGCGCCGCCGGAGCTGCCGAAGGACGAGGACCGGTTCTCCCAGCTCCAGCGGGACACGCGCCGCGCCTCCACGCTCGATCATCCGCACATCGTCAAGGTGCACGGCCTCGCCACGCTGGAGCAGGGCCTGGCCCGTGTCGTGGAGTACGTCGACGGTGAGTCGCTGCGAGACGTGCTCGAGCACACCGGCAAGCTCTCGCCGGGAGTGGCCGGACGCATCGCCGTGGACTGCGCGCTCGGCATCCACTATGCGCACGTGGCGGGCAACGACGACGGGACGCCGCTCGTGCACGGGGACCTCCGGCCCGAGACGGTGATGCTCGCCTTCTCCGGCCGCGCCAAGGTGGGCGGGTACGGTGCGCTGGCGGTCGCTCCCAAGGAGACCAACGGCCAGCGGGTGGTGAACCGCCGCCGCTACTGCGCGCCGGAGCAGATCATCGGCGGCCGCGCCGCGCAGACGCCCCAGACCGACGTCTTCCTCCTCGGCCTCGTGCTCTACGAGTGCCTCACCGGGCGGATGCCCTGGGACAAGGAGACCGACTTCGATCAGGCGGTGATGACCTCGCCGCTTCCGCTCGACGGGCTCCCCTCCGCGGTCCAGGACCTCCTCAAGAAGGCCACCGCGAAGCGCGCCTCGGACCGGCACAAGACGGCGCTGGCCTTCCGTGACGCCGTCGATCAGGTGCTGGCTCCGCTGGCGACGCCGGCCCAGCTCTCCGAGCTGCTCGAGCACCACTTCCCCTCCCAGGACTCCCCGCGGGCGGCCCGGAAGCAGGTGCTGGACGCCGCGCTCCAGGCGCATGCCCGGTCCTGGGCCTCCCAGCCGGCGAAGGCGGCCTCCGAGTCCCCGACCATCCCGATGGCCGCGCGGGAGCTCGCGGAGCTGGAGGCGCCGCCGTTCGACTGGCGCGCCAAGATGCCGCTCGTCTTCGGAGTGGTGGTCGCGGCTGCGCTCGGCGTGGCCTTCTGGGTCCAGACCCGGCACGCGGTGCCCAAGCCGATGCTCATGGTGCCTCCCGGCCAGGAGCAAGCGGCGCGTCCTCCCCCGGGTGGGACCACCCGGCCCGCGTCCACGATCGCCGCGGCCCCGGGTCCCACCGCGGTCCCCGCCGTGGACCGTGCACCGGCGTCCGCGCCGACTCCCGTCCCTGCTCCCGCCCCGGCAGCCATCGCGCCGGCGGCGACCGCGCCGGCCCCGTCCGGGAAGGGCGACTTCCTGACCACCGGGATCGAGCTGGTGACGGATCCGCCGGTGGACGTCGCGCTGGACAAGAAGCCGGTCGGGCGGACCCCCATCGTCATCCCGGCCACCCCGGGCAAGCACGCCCTGACCCTCAGCGATCAGGCCAAGGGCATCAACCAGACCCGGGGGGTGACGGTGCGGAAGGACGGCATCACCTCGCTGCACCTCACGGTCGGCCGCGGCACGCTGTCGGTGCGCGCGCCGCAGGGCGCCCGGGTCATCGTGGATGGGCGGGTGGTGGGCTCGAGTCCGGTGGACGATCTCCACCTGTTCGAAGGCACACACCACCTCAAGGTGACGCTCGGCGACGCCGTGTGGCAGCAGTCGTTCGTGCTCCGGAACGAGCAGAGCCTGCGCTACGACGTGGAGCTGAAGCCCACCAACGGGGGCTGACCGGGGCCGGCCGCACGTTCCGGCCCGGGACCCCGCGCAGCTCGACCCACCCTGCCTCGACCAGAACCGGTGCCGCCGTGTCCTGCCGGTCACCCTCGACGTGCAGATCCGGACGGGGCAGGCCCCTGCGACGCTCGCCGTAGGCCACTCCGGCGAGGCGGTCACCCACCCGCATTGACCGCGGATCCACGAGGTGCTCGCGGAGAGCAAACGGCGCGGCGCGGCGCCTGACTCTCGAACACAGCTGTCAAATCGCGCCGCGTCGACCCGACGGCGTGCGCCCGCCCGCCCTCCGCCCGTCCGCTGCGTGAGCAGCGACGGCTTTCCGACACGCGATGGCTTCGTTGCGGCGGTCCCTCGGAGGAAGGCGCCTACTCGCGCGCCCGCATCCGGCACGGAGGGCCGTGCCCCTCGCGGGCCACAAGGAGGAGGGACCTTGCAGCCACATCGCCGACCGTTTCGCCTCGTACCCGTCGTGCTGCTCACCGCGATCCTCTTCGGAGGGCTCGCTGCCGTGCCCAGCGGCAGCGCCTGCTCCACACGCAACCTCGTCTTCCACGAGGGGACGAACATCGCCGCCACCGTCTCGCCGGACGGCAAGACGGTGATCATGGATCTGCAGAACAACCTCTGGTCGCTTCCCATCCACGGCGGCAAGGCCGAGAAGATCACCGACGACTTCCTCGAGCCGTCGCGGCCGCACTGGTCGCCCAGGGGCGACCTGGTGGCGTTCCAGTCGTACACCACCGGGACCTTCCACATCTGGGTGATGAAGCCCGATGGCAGCGGCATCCATCAGCTGACCGACGGCCACGGCGACGACCGCGAGCCGCGCTTCTCCCCGGACGGCACGCGCATCGCCTTCTCCTCCGATCGCGCCTTCACCGGAACCTACGACATCTGGGTGGTGGACGTGGCCACCGGCGCCCTCACCCAGTGGACGAAGGCGTCGACGGACGAGTTCGAGCCGAGCTGGACTCCGGACGGGAAGGAGATCGTCTTCATCAGCGGCACGGGCGCGACGGGCACCACCATCCAGGCGCAGGACGCGGCGGGGAACGCCCGAACACTGATCACCGCCCCCACCGGCTTCCGGCTCAACTCGCCCGTGGTCTCGCCCGACGGCACGCGGGTGGCCTACGAGCAGTTCGCGAACAACAAGAGCACGCTGATGGTCTCCGGCCAGCAGGTCGGCTCCAGCAACGACGTCTTCCCCTTCCACGTCAACTGGCTCTCCGCGGACAAGATCCTCTACACCGCCGACGGCAAGGTGCGGGTCTCCGACGTCTCCGGCAGCAGCACCGACGAGATCGCCTTCACCGCGCAGTACCGGGTGCAGCGCGCGAGCTACGACCGCAAGCGCTTCGACTTCGACTCCCGCAACTCGCGCCAGGCCAAGGGCATCGTCGGCCCGGCCCTGTCGCCCGACGGGACCCAGGTCGTCTTCCAGGCGCTGAACCAGCTGTGGCTCATGAAGATTGGCGAGGCCCCGGTCCAGCTCACGGGGGACAGCTATTACAAGTGCGACCCCTCCTGGTCACCGGACGGAAAGCGCATCGCCTACTCCTCGGACAAGGGCGGGACCGAGGACCTCTACATCCTGGACCTCGCGTCCGGCGACGAGACGCGGGTGACCTCGATCCTCGGCGCCGAGGTCTCCTCGGCCTGGTCACCGGACGGCACGCAGCTCGCCTTCCAGGACCAGAACGGCGCCACCTTCGTCGTGGACATCGCCGGCGGGAACGTGAGGCAGATCATCGCCTCGCTCTTCGCGCCGTCCAAGCCGAGCTGGTTCAAGGACGGCAAGACCGTCGCGGTCGGCGCGCTCAAGCCCTACACCCACCGGTTCCGCGAGGGGACGAGCCAGGTCCTCACCGTGGACGTCGCCTCGGGGGCCGTGACCTACACCGAGCCGGCGCCCTTCCAGTCGATCAGCACCCGCGGCGAGGACGGGCCGGTGTACGCGCCTGACGGCTCGGCGATGGCCTTCGTGCTGCAGAGCACCCTCTGGGTGCGTCCGGTCGATGCGCACGGGGTTCCCACCGGCGAGGCGAAGCAGATCAACTTCGAGGTCACCGACGCTCCCACCTGGAGCGGGGACTCGAAGAGCCTGCTCTACCTCTCCAACGGCGAGCTGCGGACCATCCCGCGCGAGGGCGGGCTGCCCTCCAGCGTGCCGGTCGATCTCTCGTGGCGGCCGGAGCAGTCCCACGGCCGGGTCATCGTCCACGCCGGGAAGCTCTGGGATGGACGAGGGAAGAAGGTGCAGACCGACGTGGACATCGTCATCGAGGGGAACCGCATCCAGAAGGTGCGCCCGCACCAGGCCGCCGGCGGAGACCCCGGCGACAAGACGGCCCGCTTCATCGACGCCTCGAACCTCACGGTCATCCCCGGTCTCTGGGAGTCGCACACCCACGAGTGGATCTCCGGCAAGTTCTACGGCGACCGGCTGGGACGGCTGTGGATGGTGTACGGCGTCACCTCGCTCAACTCGGTGGGTGACCCGGTCTACCGAGCGGCCGAGACTCGCGAGGCCTTCGGCTCCGGGCTCAGGGTGGGACCGCGCTACTTCGCCACCGGCGAGGCGATCGACGGCGAGCGCATCTACTACAACTTCATGCGGCCGACGTACGGGTCGGACGAGCAGTTCGAGCGGGAGCTCTCTCGCGCCGAGGCGCTCGACTACGACATGGTGAAGACCTACGTCCGGCTCCGCCACGAGGACAACGCGCGGATCACCCAGAAGGTCCACGCCCGGATGAAGGTCTGGACCGCATCCCACTACATGCTCTCGCCCATGGCCTACGGCGAGGACGGGATGACCCACGTCAGCGCCACCACCCGCACCGGATTCGCGTACACCCGGTCCTCGGCGGGCATCAGCTACGACGACATGCGCTCGGTCTTCCAGCGCACCGACTCGTTCGACATCAGCACCACCTTCAGCTCCACCCTCTACGCCCAGGATCCGAAGATGGTGGAGGACCCCCGGCTCACCACCCTGAACACGCCGTGGGACCAGGTGCTGCTGGTGGCCAAGCGCGACGCGGCGGTGAACACCGACCAGACCGTGGCCCGGGACAGCCTCCAGAAGGAGGAGAACACCGTGGCCGCGATTCGCCGGGGCGGCGGCGTCGTCCTCGCCGGAACGGACTCGCCCCTGGACAACGTGGCCACCGCGCTGCACCTCAACCTCCGGGCGCAGGTGCGGCTCGGCGGGCTCGAGCCGTGGGAGGCGCTCCAGTCGGCGACCCTCCTCACTGCCACCGAGGTGGGCGTGGCGAAGGACCTCGGGACGGTCGAGGCAGGGAAGCTCGCCGACTTGACCTTCATCGCCGGCGATCCACTCACCACCATCGAGGATCTGGCCAACGTGCAGGGGGTGATGAAGAACGGCCGGCTCTACACCGTGCCGGAGCTGATGCTCCCCTTCGTCTCGCCGGGCGGGCTGCAGAACACGCTCAAGAGCAAGAAGACCCTTCCCGCCGCGCCGGGAGTCGAGCGCTCGCGGTCCACGCACTGGTGGCACAACCCCG
>DASXGF010000344.1:0-27047 GCA_036489275.1 Myxococcaceae bacterium
CAGTCCGCCTGGAGCTCGGTGAGCACGCTGAGGGCGTTGCTGTCCTCCCGGCTACGGACGGACCGGCGGAGATGCGTCACCTTGCGCTCGATGCCGAGCAGGTTCTGGACGTGGTGGCCCACCTCGTGGGCGATGACGTACGCCCGAGCGAAGTCCCCGGGCGCACCCATCCGAGAGAGCTGGTTGAAGAAGCTGATGTCCAGGTACACGCGCTGGTCGGGCGGGCAATAGAAGGGGCCCATCGCGCTCTGGCCGAGGCCGCACGCAGACTCGACCGACTCCTCGAAGAGGGTGAGGCGCGGCGGCTGGTACTGGATGCCGGCCTGCTGCGGGAGCACGGCGCTCCACGTGTCCTCGGTGCTGGCGAGGACTACGCTGACGAACTCCCGCTGCTGCTGCTCGGCGGCGGACCGCGGCTGCGCCTGCGTCTGCTGCCCGACCTGGCTCGGCGCCGGGGCTTGCTGGACGTCCGGCACCTGGCCCGTCAGGAGGTAGAAGAGGATCGCCCCGATGATGCCGATTGCGCCCCCGCCGAAGGCGATGGGCCGCCCCAACCCGCCGCCACGGCCGGCGTCGTCGACGTTGTCACTGCGCCGCCCGCCTTGCCATTCCATGGGCCGGAACCTAGGCACGGCACTCCGCCGGACGCACGTCCGGAAACCCGGGACCGGTTTCACTCGGGGTTTCTGCCCGCCTGAGACCGCTTCCTCCGGACATCCGAGCCGGTTCCCCTGACGAACGGGGCGGTCGGGGTCGAGCGATGGTCGGTACCGCACAGGTCGGCAGGGTGCATCGTCGTGGAGAGAGGGCGCTCGGCTACGGTCCGCGCCCGACCGTTGGTTTCCCCGGTGGGAGCCGGCGCTCGTGAGGGAGGAGCCCACCATGCAGATTCGCCGACTGCCGTGCCTCCGGGTCCCGGGGGCTGTCGCTGTTCTCTTGTGCGTCGTCGCAGCCGGGGCCGCCGCGGCCAAGCCGATCCCACACCCCATCGGAGTCACGCGCCCGCCGGCCTCAATGGCTCGATCCGCACGCTCTGCCGCGGCGACGCGCTCGCCCTGGGCACCGCTGACGCACCAGCCGGACTTCCTCCTCGACGGGGCCTCCAACCCGATCCTCCTGACGGACGGGACCGTGCTCATCCAGGACGCTGGCTTCCCGGACTGGTGGCGGCTGACGCCGGACGCGTTCGGGAGCTACGTGAACGGGACCTGGTCACCGATCGCATCGCTCCCGCCCACCTACAGCCCGCTTTACCACTCCTCCGCCGTGCTCCCAGACGGGCGAGTGATCATCGAGGGAGGCGAATACCTCCTCTCCCTGGATCAGACTCAGCTCATCCCCACCTGGACCAACCAGGGAGCGATCTACGACCCGCTCGCCGACAGCTGGACGATGGTCTCCCCACCGGCCGGTTGGAGGACCATCGGCGACGCGCAGAGCGTCGTGCTCGCCAACGGAATCTACATGCAGGCCAACTGCTGCACGATCGAGGCAGCCCTGCTCGACGCCCGGACGCTGACCTGGGCTCCCACCGGGGCCGGGAAGTTCGACATCAACGACGAGGAGGGCTGGACCCTGCTCCCCGACGGCAGGGTGCTGACCGTGGACGCGTACGTTCGCAAGTACGACCCGAACGGCACCGGCTCGGAGCTGTACGATCCGGTCACCGGCACGTGGAGCAGCGCGGGCAGCACCGTGGCGCAGCTCTGGGATTCGTGCGGCGGGGCTCTCCTCGCATCGTACGAGGTCGGTCCAGCTGTGCTGCGCCCGGACGGGACCGTGTTCGCCACCGGTGCCAACGGGTGCGGGGCGGGTCACACTGCGATCTACAACTCCCGCAAGGGAACCTGGAAAGCCGGCCCGGACTTCCCGGACGCGCTCAGCATCGCCGATGGCCCGGCGGCACTCGAGCCGAACGGGAAGGTTCTGGTGATGACCAGCCCCTTCTTCGATTTCGGAGCGGTCTATTTCGAGTGGGACGGGGACAACTTGACCGAGGTCCCTGCACCGCCCAACGCCCCGAACGAGATCTCCTACTTCGGCAACATGCTGGTGCTGCCGACCGGTCAGATCCTGCTCACGGACTTCTACAACGACATCGAGATCTTCAGTCCCTCGAAGGGCTCGGCCGCGGATGCACCCGAGATCGACGACGTGGCGACGACCGTGACCCGCGGCAGCTCGTATCGGATCACCGGACACGGCTTCAATGGCGCCTCGCAGGGAGCGGCGTACGGTGACGACGCGCAGGGAGCCACCAACTTCCCCCTCGTGCGCATCACCAGCAAGGCGACCGGACACGTCTTCTACGCCCGGACGCACGACCACAGCAGCATGGCCGTGGCGTCGCATGACCGGGTCTACACTTACTTCGACGTCTCGCCACGCACCGAGCCGGGCAAGGCGAAGCTCGAGGTGGTCGTGAACGGGCTGGCGTCGACGCCGGTCTCGATCACCGTGCAGTGAGCTCGAGGCCCGGAAGTCGAGGCGAACTGTTCCCACTCCGGGAGCCCAGTCCTGTGCCCTCGCTGGCGACCTGTGCCGAGGCGCGCGGTCTGCTCCTGTGCCGTGCGCCGGCGCCTCCTTCGGGCTTACCTGCCCGGACGTGACGGAGCTGCAGACGACATCCCGGATCCAGGTCAGGCGGGCGCGGCACTCGGAGGCCGCCTGCGCGGCGTTGCTTCTCCGGACCGCGTTCGCCGAGGTGGCGCAGCTCTACACGCCCGAGGCGCTCGACGCGACGTTGCCCGATGCCGAGACGCTCCGGCGGCGAATCGCCGAGGGGACTGCGGTGTGGATCGCGCTCCTCGACGGAGAGGCGGTGGGCACGCTCTCCGCCTTCGACCGCCCCGAGGGGCTTCACCTCCGGAGCATGGCGGTACACCCGGGTGCGCGGGGCCACGGGGTAGGCCGGGCGCTGCTCGAGGCCGCCGAGCTCCTCGGACAGGAGCGGGGCCACACCCGGGTCTTCCTCCGAACGACGCCCTTCCTGCGGGCGGCCATCGCGCTCTACTCGCGGTCGGGCTTCAGCCTGTGCCAGGGCCTCGAGCGTGACTTCCACGGAGTACCGCTGTTCGAGCTGGAGAAACCGCTCACCCCGGCGGCGCTCCCCGGGCCTCGGCCGGCCTGAGGCCGGGCGCGAGCGCTACCGCTTGGCGATGCTGCCGCTGCCGTGGGTGGCGGCGCTCACCGTGCTCGCCTCGCCCGTCCAGCGGATGTCGCCCGAGCCGTTGACCGCGAGACTGAGGGCGCCCCCGACCACGCGGATGTCGGCGTCGCCGGAACCCTCGATGGCGACCGAGACGTTCCTGGCCTTGAGGTTCCCGGCCTTGAGGTTGCCCGAGCCCTGGATGGTCGCGTGCAGCGAGCCGGCTTCCCCGTCGGCGACGACGTCACCCGAGCCCTCGATGGCCACTGCCAGGCCCGCCGAGGTCCCCGAGTACTTGATGTCGCCGGAGCCGGAGATCTGCAGCCCGACCTTGTCCTGACTCTTGAAGCCCGCGATGTCCGCGTCGCCGCTGCCCTGGATGCGGAGCCCGCTCAGCGCCGGCATCCGGATCTTGATCTTCGGCTTCCCGTTGAAGTTGAGGTTCCGGCCGTCGAGCGAGATCCGGAGGGTCTCGTCCTGGACGTCGGTGGTGACCCGCCGGGCGATCTCGGAGTCCATCTCCAGCGTGACGGCGAAGGCCCCGGGGCGGACCTCGACGTCCACGGGCGCGGCCAGGTCGATCTTCTTGAACCCGGAGAGCGTCCTGGACTCTCCGGCGAAGGCGGGCAGGGCCGCCACGGTGCAGGCCGCGAGGACGACGGGGACGATGCGCATACGGGTCATACGGGCTCCGTGCCCCGTGATTTCAGGGCTCCACGGCCACCCGGGCATCCCGGGCCAGTGAGTCGAGCAACCGGTCGAGCACGGGGAGGGCGGCGGCCAGCCGAGGGAGCCCGTCCGCCAGAAGCGCTTCCGGGTCCCGCCCTGTGCGGCGCAGGTCCTCGGAGCAGCCGTCGATCCACTCCCGGAACCCCTCCGCCCCCAGCTCGACGTGGAACTGGAGGCCGACCGAACGGCCGAGCCGGAATCCCTGGGCCGGGTAGGTGTCCCCCCGGAAGAGGGCCTGCCCCGGAGAGGGCTCGAAGGTATCGCCGTGCCAGTGGACGGTGTCGAAGCGCTCCGGAAGCCCCTGGAGGAGGGGTTCGTCCACCGGGCCGACCCGGGCGACGGGACCGACGGCGATGACCTTGCCCCGGGGGCCGCGGAAGACGGTGGCTCCGGCGGCGGCCGCGAGGAGCTGCGCCCCGAGGCAGATGCCGATGCTGGGCCGTCCGGCGTCGAGGCGGGCCCGCAGCACGGCGATCTCGGCCTCCAGGAAGGGGAAGCGGTCGGCCTCGTACGCTCCCATCGGGCCGCCGAGGACCACGAGGAGCGGAGCCCGGACGTCGGCGCTCGGGTCCGGCGCACGGAGCCGCTCCACCGGACGAAACCCCACGCGTTCCAAGGGCTCCCGGAACCGGGCGAGCCCCTCGTGAGGCTCATGGAGGTATGCGACGGCGTCGAGCGGTGCAGTCATTCCGGCAGGACTCTCTTCCTCGAGCAGGGGACCGGCCGAGCACACTTGACCTCCCGTCCGACATCCCCGTAGGTTGCGCGCGCCTCGCGCTGGCTTACGTTTGCTGGCTCCCCGAGCAGCGGCGCCCCCGTGTCACACCCCACATGAGGGTTTCGTCCGCCGTCCGTTCTCCGGATTCCGGGGGAGGGACACCCGTCAACCTTGGGGTTGCAGTGAAGCACCGATAGGACTTTCCAACTCTATGCAGCAAAACCTCAACCCACAGCTCGACGGCGGCGACGAGGATTTCGCCTCCCTCTTCGAAGCCTCGCTCAAGGAGCGCGGCGGCGAAGGCATCCTGAAGGAAGGCGACCTGGTCAAGGGCACCGTCGTCCAGGTCACCAAGGACTACGCGGTCGTCGACATCGGCTACAAATCAGAAGGTCAGATCCCCATCTCGGAGTTCACCAATCCGCGCGGCGAGGTCACCGTCAAGGACGGCGATCCGGTGGAGGTGCTCCTCGAGAGCCGTGAGAACGATACCGGCATGGTCGTCCTCTCCAAGGAGAAGGCCGACAAGATGCGCATCTGGGACGAGATCTCCGCTGCCTGCGAGCGCGACGAGATCGTCAAGGGCGTCATCGTGGGCCGCGTCAAGGGCGGCCTCAGCGTCGACATCGGCGTGAAGGCGTTCCTCCCGGGCAGCCAGGTGGACATCCGTCCCGTCCGGAACCTCGACCAGTACATCTCGAAGGAATTCGAGTTCAAGGTCATCAAGTTCAACAAGAAGCGCGGGAACATCGTCCTGTCCCGGCGCGTGCTCCTCGAGAAGCAGCGTGAGGAGCTGAAGAAGGAAACCCTCAAGAACCTCAAGGAGGGTGCGGTCCTCAAGGGCGTGGTCAAGAACCTCACCGACTACGGCGCCTTCATCGACCTCGGCGGCATCGACGGCCTGCTCCACATCACGGACATGTCCTGGGGCCGCATCGGTCACCCCTCGGAGATGTTCAACGTGGGTGACGAGGTCCGGGTCGTGGTCCTCAAGTTCGACCCCACCCAGGAGCGCGTCAGCCTCGGCCTGAAGCAGATCCAGGAGGACCCCTGGCACCGGGCCGACGAGAAGTACCCGGTGGGCACCCGTGTCCGCGGCCGCGTGGTCAGCATCACCGACTACGGCGCGTTCGTGGAGATCGAGCAGGGCGTGGAGGGTCTGGTCCACGTCTCCGAGATGTCCTGGACCAAGCGCCTCAAGCACCCGTCGAAGGTGCTCGAGGTGGGCCAGGAGGTCGAGGCGGTGGTGCTGGACATCGATCCCAAGGCCAAGCGGATCGCGCTGGGCATGAAGCAGATCGAGGCCAACCCCTGGACGCTCCTCGAGGACAAGTACCCGATCGGGTCGATCATCAAGGGGCAGGTCCGCAACGTCACCGACTTCGGCATCTTCGTCGGCGTCGAGGAGGGCGTGGACGGCCTGGTCCACGTCTCGGACATCAGCTGGACCCAGCGCATCAAGCACCCGGGCGAGCTGTTCAAGAAGGGCGACGAGGTCGAGGCGATGGTGCTCAACATCGACGTCGAGAACGAGCGCTTCAGCCTCGGCATCAAGCAGCTGCAGCAGGACCCGTGGGAGACCCTCAGCGAGCGGCTCCCGGTGGGGAGCAAGGTCAACGGGAAGGTCACCAAGGTCACCGACTTCGGCGCCTTCGTGGAGATCGAGCCCGGCATCGAGGGTCTGGTCCACGTCTCCGAGCTGAAGGACGAGCGCGTAGAGAACCCGCGCGACGTCGTCAGCGAGGGCCAGGACGTGGCGGTGAAGATCATCGACATCAACACCCCCGACCGGAAGGTGGCGCTGTCGATGAAGGCGCTGCTGCACGAGGGCGAGGACGACTACCGCGAGTACCTGCGCAAGCAGGCCGAGGGGTCGAAGGCGCGCCTCGGCGACGTGATGGCGTCGAAGCTGCGGCGATAGGCTGAGCCGCCTCTGCGGCACACGGGCCGGGTTCTCGAGAGGGGACCCGGCCCTCGTGTTTCCGGGGCCGGGAAGCAGGGGCGCACCCGGAGCGAACTCCGAAGCCACACTCGGAGTGCTTGACGTTGCTATCGCCTCTCGAGCTCCAACCCCAGGCCGGGAGGGCCCGCAGGCCGATCGGACCTGGCAAGGCGCCATGCACCCGTCCTCCTCACGTCCCCTCAGGGCCTTTCGCGTCATCCGACGCTCTGCGCGTCGCTGCACCTCCCGCCAGCGATAGGCTCTCCGCATGCGATCGCTGGGCGTCGCCGCCGCGCTCTCCGCCATGGTGCTCGGCTGCGCCGCCCCCGGGCCCGCGACTCTCCGGTCCAGGGCGTGGGCAGCCTCGAACGACTCCACCCTGGTCTGCGCCGACCTGACCCCCGGTCCCCCTGCGGGAAGCATCGGCGACCCGCTCGACCCCGGGCGGGGCAAGCCCCTCCAGCAGCCCGACGATCTCGGCGTGGGACCGGTTCGCCTCGTCTGGAGCTCGACCGTCTCCGGGGTCAAGCTCGACTGGGTCGCGCCGGCCGTTCCGGAGGCGAAGAACCTCTGGCTTCTCCGGGTCGCCGACTCTGGACGCTGTGTGGTCGGGACGTGGAACGCGTCTCAGCTCGGCTTCCAGATCATCCGTCACGTCTTCTGGAGCGAGGGGCGCCTCGAGGTCGTCCTCCTCGGGCTCGGCCCACCCCCCCGGTTGGGCTGGATGGTCCTGGTCACCGACGGCCGCACCCTCTGGTCCGGGCTGGACAGCATCGACGGACGCCCCGGCGCGCTGGTCGGGGAGCAGGTGGAGTTCAGACAGGAAGCAGATCGGCTTCGTCTCGTGGTGCTGGACGGGGGCCGGACGGCCATCCTGGACTTCGATGGCCGTCACTTCGGCAGCCGTCCGTGAGGCGCGGACCCTGCGTGCCCGAGATCGGGTTGACCGGGGGGCCCCTGCGTGACAATTCAATCCTTTGGCTCAAAGCGGAGTGACACACATGCCTCGTGACGTCGTCATCGTCGGTGCTGCCCGGACCCCGGTCGGGAGCTTCCTCGGAACCCTGTCCTCGCTCACCGCGCCCCAGCTCGGCGCCATCGCCATCAAGGCCGCCCTGGAGCGCGCCGGCGTGGACCCCGGGAAGGTCGACGAGGTCTGGATGGGCAACGTCCTCCAGGCCGGCCAGGGACAGGCTCCCGGCCGTCAGGCGGCGATCTACGCCGGGATTCCGGACACCGTCCCCGCCAACACCCTGAACAAGATGTGCGGCTCGGGTCTGAAGACCGTCATCTCCGCGGCCCAGGCCATCGCCCTCGGCGACGCCGACATCATCGTCGCCGGCGGCATGGAGTCGATGAGCAACGCCCCCTACCTCTCGCTCAACATGCGGCAGGGCGCCCGGATGGGGAACGTCGAGATGAAGGACCACATGATCCTCGACGGGCTCTGGGACGTGTACAACCAGCAGCACATGGGCATGTGTGCCGAGGCGTGCGCCGCGGACTTCAAGATCAGCCGCGCCGCCCAGGACGAGTTCGCGCTCGAGTCCACCAATCGCGCCATCCGCGCCCAGAAGGAAGGCCTGTTCAAGGCGGAGATCGTCCCCGTCCCGGTCCCCCAGAAGAAGGGCGACCCGCTCCTCGTCGCCGACGACGAGGGGCCGAAGACCGCGAGGCCGGAGAAGATCGCGACCCTCAAGCCGGTCTTCAAGAAGGACGGCACCGTCACCGCCGCCAACGCCTCGTCGATCAACGACGGCGCCGCGGCGCTCGTGCTCATGTCCGCCGACAGGGCCAAGGCCGAAGGCAAGACCGTCCTCGCCCGCATCACCGGCTACGCCACCGCCGCCAGGAAACCGGTGGAGTTCACCATCGCCCCGGCCGACGCGATCAAGAAGCTGTTCGAGCGGACGAAGATCACCGCCGCCGACGTGGATCTCTGGGAGATCAACGAGGCCTTCGCGGTCGTGGCCATCGCCAACAACCAGATCCTCAAGCTCGACCCGAACAAGGTGAACATCCGGGGCGGCGCGACCTCCCTCGGTCACCCCATCGGAGCCTCGGGCGCCCGCGTGCTGGTGACCTTGCTCCAGGCCTTGAAGGACACCGGGAAGAAGCGGGGCGTGGCCTCCCTCTGCATCGGTGGCGGCGAGGGCATCGCCCTGATGGTCGAGCGCTGATCCAGGAGACGACATGAACAAGGTGGTGGCCAGTGCCGACGCCGCGGTGGCCGACATCCCCGACGGCGCGACGATCATGTCCGGAGGCTTCGGCCTCTGCGGCAACCCGGAGAACCTCATCGCCGCGCTCGCGAAGAAGGGCGTGAAGAACCTCACGCTCATCTCCAACAACTGCGGCACCAACGACTTCGGCCTCGGCGTGCTCCTGAAGGCCCGCCAGGTCCGGAAGATGGTCGCCTCCTACGTCGGGGAGAACAAGGAGTTCGAGCGACAGCTCCTCGGCGGGGAGATCGAGGTCGAGCTCAATCCGCAGGGCACCCTGGCCGAGAGGATCCGCGCCGCGGGCTGCGGCCTCGGCGGGTTCTTCACCCCCACCGGCGTCGGCACCCAGATCGCCGAGGGCAAGGAGACGCGGAACATCGAAGGGAAGGACTACCTCTTCGAGAAGCCGCTCCACGCCGACTTCGCCATCGTCCGCGCCTGGAAGGCCGACCGGCTGGGCAACTGCGTCTTCCGCGAGACGGCCCGCAACTTCTCCCCCCTGATGGCGATGGCGGCGAAGACAACCATCGTGGAGTGCGAGCAGCTGGTCGAGGTGGGCGACATCGACCCCGACCAGATCCACACCCCCAGCATCTTCGTGCAGAGGGTGCTGAAGGGTCCTCGCTACGAGAAGTGGATCGAGAAGCGGACCGTGCGCAAGCGCGCCTGACCGGAGACGCTCACCCCCATGACCCTCACCCGCGAACAGGTCGCCCAGCGCATCGCCCAGGAACTGGAGGACGGCTTCTACGTCAACCTGGGCATCGGGCTCCCGACGCTCGTCGCCAACTACATCCCGCCAGGGATCGACATCCTCCTCCACTCCGAGAACGGCCTGCTGGGCATCGGCCCCTGGCCAGTCGAAGGCGAGGAGGACCCGGACCTCATCAACGCGGGCAAGGAGACGGTCACCGCGGTGAAGGGTGCGTCGTTCTTCGACTCGGCCACCTCCTTCGGGATGATCCGGGGCGGGCACATCGACTTCGCCGTGCTCGGCGCGATGGAGGTCTCTGCGCAGGGCGACCTCGCCAACTGGATGATCCCCGGCAAGATGGTGAAGGGGATGGGCGGCGCGATGGACCTGGCCATTGGCGCCAAGCGCGTCTTCGTGGCCATGGAGCACGCCACCAAGGACGGTAGTCCCAAGATCCTCGAGCGGTGCTCGCTCCCGCTCACCGGACGGAAGTGCGTGCACCACATCGTGTCCGACCTCGCCTACATCGACGTCACCCCGGGGGGGCTGCTCCTCCGCGAGGTGGCGCCAGGGGTCACCCCGGAGCAGGTTCAGAAGCTCACCCAGCCGCGGCTCCGCATCTCGCCCGAGCTGCGGGAGATGCGGTTCTAGTCTCCGACCTGCGATGGGTCGGTGACTCGGGGTCGCCGCAGTCGCTAGAGGGCTCCGCCGTCTGCTACGATTACCTGGACGGAAGGCGCGTCCAGGATGTCCAGCGAGAATCCAAAGAGCGGACGGCGGGCGGACCGGCTCGAGCACGAGATCCCGGTCGCGTACCGGACCGTGGACGGCTTCATCACCGACTGGGCCACCAACCTCTCCCGGGGTGGGATGTTCATCAACTCCCGCAACCCGCTCCCCGTCGGCACGACCGTGCGGATCATCCTCCAGCTGCCCGGGGCTCCCGTGCCGTTCGAGGTCCGCGGCCGGGTGACGCGGGTCCAGGAGTTCGACAACCCCACCAACCAGGTCCCGGGGATGGGGGTGGAGTTCGTCGACGTGACCGACGAGCTGCGCGACCGCATCGCCCGCTTCGTCGAGCAGCTCCGCCGCGAGCTCCCGGACACCGGCCGCATGCCCGGTTCGTCCCAGGGAACCAAGCCGCCGAACTGAGCCGGGCGGGCAGCGCCCAGCGGGCGTGGCGAGGCGTGACGTGAGCCGGCGAACCAGCCCCGGCAGGTCCCCAGGGCGCGCCTCCTCCCGGAAGCCCTCCGCTGCCCGGGATGCTGCCACGCCCCCGTCGCCTCCGGTCGAGCTCGACGTCGACCGACTCTCCGCCGAGGGGGAGGGCGTGGCCCGGTGGAACGACCGGGCGCTGTTCGTCCCCGGAGCGCTTCCCGGGGAGCGGGTCCGGGTGGTCCCCGGCGTCGAGGGGAAGGTGCAGCGAGGACGGCTGGTGGAGGTGCTCAGGCTGGCGCCCGAGCGCGTCACCCCGGGGTGTCCGCTGGCCGGGACGTGCGGCGGCTGTGACTGGCTCCACCTCGCACCCGACGGGCAACGGCGCGAGCGGGAAGCGGCGGTGCGCGCGGCGCTCGAGCGCCTCGGGGGCCTGGATCTCTCACGCGTCGAGTGGCTGCCCACGCTCGCCGCTGGCGACCTCGGGACGCGGAGGCGCGCGGACCTGACCTGGACGGGCAGCGCCCTGGGCTACCTCCATCGCCGCAGCCACGCGCCGGTCCCGGTCGAGCACTGCCCGGCGATGGTCGGCGCGCTCGCCCCGCTCCCCGGACAGCTCGCGCCGCTGCTGCGGCCCCTCGGGCGCAGCCTGAAGGCGGTCCGGCTCCTCGCCGACGGCCCGAGGGTGTCGGTGGCGCTCGATCTCGACGGGGAGATCCGTCCACGCGCCCGCGAGGTCGCGCTCGCCGTGGTCCGGAGCGGCGTCCGGGGCGTGGCGCTGGTCCCCGCGCGGGGGCCGACCGAGGACGTGGGTCGGCCGACGCTCCCCATCCCCGCGCCGCTCCGCTCCGAGGTGACCCTCCGGCTCCGGCCCGAGGCCTTCTCCCAGGCGCACGGGGAGGGGACCCCGCTGCTGGTCGAGCGAGCACTGGCGTTGCTGGAGGCGCGCCCGGGGGATGCGGCGCTCGAGCTGTACGCCGGGAATGGCACCTTCACCTTCGCCCTCGCCGCACGGGCGGCCTCGGTGCTGGCGGTGGAGTCTTCCCCGCTCTCGGTACAGCTGGCGGTCGCGGCGTCGACGGAGGCGCACCTCGGGAACGTGCGCTTCGTGCAGGGCAACGTGGAGAAGGTGAGCCGCGGACTGGTGAAGGAGGGGAGGCGGTTCGAGGTGCTGCTCGCGGACCCTCCTCGGACGGGTTCCCCGGGGCTCGGGCCGCTGGCGCGCGACCTCGGCGTCCGCCGGCTGGTCTACGTGGCCTGCGATGCCGGTGCGCTGGCCGGCGACGCGGCAGGCCTCGTCGCGGCGGGGTTCAGGCTCTCGACGCTCCAGGGGGTGGACATGTTTCCCGGGACGCACCATTCCGAGACGCTGGCCGCGTTCGACTCAGGGCCAGAATAGCCAGAGCCAGTCGCGCACCGTGTGCCAGAAGCGGTCACCGAGGGCGCGGGCCACGAGCCCGAAGGCCAGCGCCGAGCAGCCGACCGCCGCGGCATAGAGCTCCCGGGAGAAGGGCCATCCGATTGCCAGGGGCACCCCGGTGATGACGGCGCCGAAGGCGAAGCCCGCCACGAACTTGAGCCACGGCTCGAGGCGATGCGGCGCGACGCCCTTGTTCATCAGTGCCATGACGACGGGTCCCTAACCGGCAGGTGTCTTGCCTCGCGCGCATGGTTGCGTGAAGAAATGCGCATCGGCGAAGGAACCACGCCCATCCGACAGCGCCCCGGTCTTCAGCCGCGGGACGCGGGGTCCCACCCGAGGTCGTGACGGGCCCGGTCGCTGGACGCGTACGTGCTCGGCTCGGCCACGTTGTAGATGCCGTTGCCCCGGTCCACGGCGAGCAGCGCTGCCCGGGCGGCCGCCGCCACGTGGACCGCGGGCTGCTTCGAGGGCGCGTCCCGCGTCGTCCCGGGGCCGTAGAGGTACCCGTAGCGGAGCACCACCGAGGTGAGCGGCGTTGCCCCGAGCACCGCCTGCTCGAGCGCCACCGTCCCCTTCACGGTGATGGCCGCGAGACCCGTGGCGCCGGTGTCGATCGGATCGGTCTCCACGTGGGGCTCCCGGCCGGGGGCGTAGATCCACAGAATGCTCTGCGCCACGAGTCGCCGTGCCCCGGCGGCCCGCGCGGCGGCGACGAGGTTCGGCGTGCCCTCGGAGCGGATCCGTGCGTTGTCGTGGATCGCTCGCTCCAGCCCGGCCTTGTCCAGCGAGAGGAGGTCGTCGGGCAGGTGGGTCAGCTGGTGGATGACCACCTCGGGCTCGGAGGCGACCACGAGGCGCCGCAGCGCCTCGGCGTCGAACGCGTCGACCACCGCCGGCGTCGCGCCGAGCGCCCGCAGCAGCTTGGTCTTGCCCTCGCTCCGGGTGGTCCCGGTCACGTGGTGTCCGGCCCGCACCAGCATCGGGACCAGCTGCTGGCCGATGAGTCCGGAGGCGCCGGCGAGGAAGATTCGCGCCATCTGGGGTATCTCCTGGGGCTCGATGGAGGCCCGGATCGTCGAGTTCGCGGAGGTGCTGCGCCAGGACGGCGTTCGGGTTGCCACGTCCGAGCTCCTCGATGCAACGCGCGCGGCGACCTTGATCGACCTCGCCGACCGCGAGGCGTTCCGCTCCGTTCTCCGGACGACGCTCGTGAAGCGCCCGGCCGATCGCGGTCCGTTCGACCGGGCGTTCGACGTCTTCTTCTCCGGCGCGGTCTCGCTGCTCGAGGGCGTCGAGCAGTCGCTCCTCGACGAGCTCGCCGCCTCCGGCGCGCTCGAGGGCGACGAGCGCACCATGACCCTCGCCACCCTGAACCGGCTCCTCGGCGAGATGTCCCCCCTCGGCCAGGCGGCGCTCCGCGGAGACCGGGCACGCATCGCCGAGCTCTTCCGGGGAGCGACGCTCCAGCTCGACTTCTCCCGCCTCCAGAGTCCGCTCCAGGCGGGGTTCTACTCCCGGCGCCTCCTCGCAGGCGCGGGCAGCGACGGGCTCCGGACGGACATCGGAGCCATCGAGGCCGAGCTCCAGCGCCGCGGCATCTCCACCGAAGGCTTCGAGTGGGTCAGCCGCCGGCTCTCCGACGTGCTGCGCGGCCTCGAGGCCGACGCCCGCCGGGAGGTCGAGCGACAGGCCCGGGCGCGCCTCCGCGGCACCTCGGGCGCGCTGGCCGAGCGCGCCTTCTCCTCCCTGAGCCGGTCCGAGCTGACCCAGGTGCAGCACGCGGTGCGCCGTCTCGCCGAGCGCCTAAAAACACGGCTGGTCCGACGGGAGCGCAGCCGGCGCAAGGGCGTCCTGAACGTCCGCCGCACCCTGCGGAGGAACATGTCCTGGGGCGGCATGCCGATGGTGCCGGTGTTCCGGGCGCGCCGCCCGCAGCGGCCGGAGGTCGTCGTGCTCTGTGACGTGTCCGAGTCGGTGCGGAACGTGAGCCGGCTGATGCTGCTCTTCACCCACACCCTCCAGTCGCTCTTTGCCCGGGTGCGGAGCTTCGTCTTCGTCTCCGACCTGGGCGAGGTCACCGACCTGTTCCGGACGCTCGAGCCCGAGCGGGCGCTCGACCTGGCGGTGACCGGCAAGGCGGTGTCGCTCCAGTCCAACTCCAACTACGGCAACGCGCTGGCGAGCTTCGTCCGCCGCGAGCTTCCCGCGGTGACCCGGCGCACGACCGTGCTGATCATCGGCGACGGCCGGAACAACCAGAACCCGCCCAACGTCTGGGCGCTCCGCGAGATACGCCGGAAGGCCCGGCGGGTGGTGTGGATCTGTCCCGAGGAGCGCCGGGCGTGGGGCGTGGGCGACAGCGAGATGGACCTCTACGCGCGGGTGTGCGACCAGGTGGTGGTCGTGCAATCCCTCTCCGACCTCGACCGGCTGGCGGACCAGCTCGTGCCCGCGGGTGCCCGCTGATGGAACGCTCAGGAGACGACGTCTCCGGCGGTGACGCCCGGACCCTGTCCTTCGCCGCCTACCGCATCGACGCCGCGATGCTCGAGAAGCTCCTCCGGTACGAGCGCGCCCTGCTCGAGGAGCTGAAAGCGGGCTGGAGCCCGACGGCGATGGCCTCGGCGCACCGCTTGGCGCTGGCCTCCTCGGGACTCTCCCAGGACGTGGTGGAGCGGGCGCTCGCCGTGCTCCGGCGCTTCGCCGGGAACCGCGAGGTGGCCGCGCGGCTGCGGGCTCGCTCGGGCTCGCTCGAGCCGGAGCGCGCCGGGGAGGCCGGCAGCAGGCTCGCCGCGCTGGACCGGGAGCTGCGCGAGCGCGACGACCCCGACACCATCGCTCTGCTTCTCCAGCACGAGGAGACGCTCCTCGACCTCCACCGCCGACTCTCGCGTCTCCTCGGATCCTGACCTGACCCCTCGCCGGATGCGGCACGCGCAGTCCCGTTTCCGGACGGGGCAAGGGCCCGACACGCAGCTCGCCGCACGGCGCCGCCGGCTCGCCGGGGCACGCCAGTTGCTCTGCTGACCTCGCTCCGGAGGAGCCTCCGATGCGGATGCACGACCTGGCCCAGGACCTTCGTCTCGCCCTCCGCGCGCTCGCGCGCTCACCGGCCTTCACCCTCGCCGTCCTCGTGACCCTGGCGCTGGGGATCGGGGCGAGCACCGCCATCTTCAGCGTGATCTACGGGGTCCTCCTCCGGCCTCTCCCATACCCGCAGGGAGAGCGCCTCGTTCACCTCACCCAGCCCGCCCGGCTCGCGGGGGTGAAGAACGTCGGCATCTCCCCTGTGGAGATCCGGGAGCTGCGGACCCGCGCGACCACCGTGGGCGACCTGGTCGAGTACCACTCCATGCCCTTCGTCATCCTCGGGGGCCAGGAGCCGGAGCGGGCGCAGACCGGCGTCGTGTCCGCCGAGTTCTTCCAGACGCTGGGTGTGCGTCCGCTGCTCGGCCGTCTCTTCGAGAAGGGAGAGGACCTTCCCGGTGCGCAGGCGGTGCTTCTCCTCAGCTACAAGTACTGGCAGACGCACCTCGGGGGCGACCCTCACGTCGTCGGCCGGTCCTTCACCATGAACGACCGGGCGCACACCGTGGTCGGCGTCCTCCCCAACATCCCCCAGTACCCGGCGGAGAACGACGTCTACATGCCGGTGGATTCCTGCCCCTTCCGCCGGGCCGAGTCCTGGGACCAGGTGCGGAACGTGCGCGGGCTCACCGTCTTCGCCCACCTCGCGCCGGGGGTCGACGTCCGGAAGGCCCGCGCCGAGCTGTCGCTGATCAGCGCGAGCTGGCAGCAGGAGCATGCGGAGGACTACCCCAAGGCGCAGGGCCTCGGACTCGACGCGCTGATGCTCCAGGACGAGCTCACCGTCGGGGCGCGCCCGATGCTGCTGCTCCTCCTGGCGGCGGCGGCGTTCCTTCTCCTCATCGTCTGCTCCAACGTCGCGAACCTGACCCTGGCCCGCATCCAGCGACGGGAGCGTGAGCTCGCGGTGCGCACCGCCCTGGGCGCCTCTCGCGGCCGGATGCTGGGGCATCTCCTCACCGAGAGCGTGACCCTGGCGGTTCTCGGTGGGCTGCTCGGTCTCGGCCTGGCGGCGGCGGGGTTGCCGCTTCTCGTCGCCTTCGCCGCGAAGCTCAGCACCCGGGCGGTGGAGGTCCGCCTGGACTGGGTGGTGCTGGCCTTCAACCTGGCCGTCTCCCTCGGGACCGGCGTGCTGGTGGGGGCGCTCCCGTCGCTTCGCCGCGCCCGCGACCTCTCCGGCGAGCTCAAGGACGGCGGCGGCACCGGAACCCACCCGGCAGGAAGGCGGGCCCGGAACGCGCTGGTCGTCGCACAGGTGGCGATCTCCTGCGCGCTGCTGATCAGCGCCGGGCTCTTCCTCCGCAGCTTGCACGAGCTCTCGCTCGTCGACGTGGGCATCGACCTCGAGCACGTGCAGACCGCGCGGGTGGGGCTGGACTTCACCCGCTACGGCGGCACCGACCAGGCGAAGACCCGCCAGCTGGTGGACCGGCTCGTGGACCGGCTCGCCTCCGCTCCGGGAACGGTCTCGGTGGGTGTGGGCAACGCGGTCCCGCTGCGAGGCACGACGCCGTTCAGCGCCGCGTACGTCGTCGAGGGCCAGGCGACCGACGAGCGTCAGCCCACGGGACAGGCCACCTTCAACGCGGTGACCCCCGAATACTTCCGCACGCTCGGGATCCCGCTGGTGAAGGGCCGGACGTTCCAGAGCGCCGACCGGGACCAGGACCACCCGGTGGTGGTGGTGAACCAGACGCTGGCGAAGCGCCGCTTCTCGACCGAGGACCCGCTCGGGCGCCGCCTCTCGTTCGACGGCGGCAAGCAGTGGGCGACCATCGTCGGCGTGGTGGGGGACACCCGCCAGCAGGACCTCACCACCCCGGTGATGGAGGAGGTCATCGGCGCCTTCGCCGAGACGGGCTTCAACGACCTCCGGGTCTTCGTCCGGAGCCAGGCGGGCCCGGAGGCCATCTCGCGGCAGATCCGAGACATCGTGCACGAGCTCGACCCGCAGCAGCCGATCACCGAGATGCGGCCGCTGGCCGAGCAGCGGGCCCAGGCGCTCGCCCCGCATCGGCTGGTGGCGTCGCTGCTCGGGCTCTTCGCCGCGCTCGCCCTGGTCATCACCGCCTCCGGTCTCATCGGGGTCGTCGCCTACAGCGTGAGCCAGCGCACCCGGGAGATCGGCGTCCGCCTCGCTCTCGGCGCTGCGCCAGGCGCGGTGCTGCGGATGGTCCTGGGGCAGGGGATGACCCTGGTGCTCGGCGGGCTCTGCCTCGGGCTCGCCACGGCAGTGGTGTTCGGCCAGCTCGGACGTGGCCTGCTGTTCGGGGTCGCTCCGCTCGACCCGCTGACCTACGTCTCGGTGCCGCTCTTGCTCCTCGGCATCAGCCTCGCCGCCTGCGCGCTCCCCGCCCGGCAGGCGACGCGGGTCGACCCGATGCTCGCGCTCCGGTCGGAGTAGCCCGGGGCTGCCGGTGAACGGTCGGCCGGAGCGGTGAACGGCGAGAGCCGCGGGACCGCCTCGTCCGCACCGGGAGCCCGTGCCAGACTGGCCGCCCGATGGGCTGGGTCGGCTATGTCATTGCCTGGGTGGTGGCGGCGCTCTTCTGGGCGCTGGCCGCGTCCTGGGGCTCGCACCGCCCACCACGAGAAACGGTGCTCTACGGCTTCCTGGCCATGGGGACCGCCGGGCTGATGGGTGTCGGGGTGTGGGCGCTGAGCGGACGGCTGGAGTGGAACTGGCGGTCGCGGCGGTTCCTCGGCCTGCACGCGCTGGCCCTCGCCGGGTTCGCTGCCGTCTACGCGACGTCGTGGACCTGGCCAGACATCGTGACCGGCCGCGGGGCGGCAGCTCTGGCGTCGCTGCGGAGCTCGCCGATCCTGGTGTGGAACCTCCTGATGGGCACCTGGCTGTATCTGCTGGTGGCCGGGTTCTCGTACGCGATCCGGGCGCAGCGACGCGCACGGACGGTCGAGGCGGCCGCGGCCGAGGCGCGGGTGCTCGCGCAGCAGGCGCAGCTCGCGGCGCTGCGGGCGCGGCTCAATCCTCACTTCCTCTACAACGCGCTCCACTCGGTCGGGGCCCTCGTCGGCCGTGATCCGCGCCGGGCGGACCAGGCGCTGGAGCGCCTCGGAGATCTCCTCCGCTACGTGCTCGACGCCGAGGAGGAGGTGCCGTTCCGTCGTGAGTGGGCCTTCATCCAGGACTACCTCGCCTTCGAGCAGCTCCGGCTCGGGGAGCGGCTGGGGGTGGAGTCCGAGCTGGATCCCGAGGCGGCCTCGGTTCTGGCGCCGCCCCTCGTCCTCCAGCCGCTGGTGGAGAACGCAGTCCGCCACGGTCTGGCCGATCGACCGGAGGGCGGACGGATCGTGCTCCGCGCACGCATCGAGGGAAAGCAGCTGGTGCTCACCGTCGATGACGACGGCGCGGGGGCGCCGGCGGGGGAGGGGACCGGCATCGGCGTGAGCACGGTGCGGGAGCGGCTGCGAGTCATCTACGGCGACGCCGCATCGGTCGAGGCCGGCCCACGCGCCCGCGGCTTCGGGGTCACGCTCCGGCTCCCGGTCCGCCGGGCCGGCGAGGAGCTCGCGGCATGACCGGGACGGACACCCTTCGCGCGCTCGTCGTGGAGGACGAGCCGCTCGGCCGGGTCAAGCTCCGGGAGCTGCTCGAGCCGGTCTCCTGGCTGCGCTGGGTGGGCGAGGCGGGGACGGTGAGCGCCGCCGAGGAGGCCCTCGCCCGGCTCCGGCCCGATCTGGTCTTCCTCGACGTCCAGCTTCCGGGCGGCTCCGGGCTCGACGTCCTCCGCGCGGCCGAGCCCGGGACCGGCGTCATCTTCACCACCGCCCACGACCGGTTCGCGGTGACGGCCTTCGAGCTCGGCGCGCTCGACTACCTTCTCAAGCCCTTCGGCGCCGAGCGCTTCGCCCGGGCGCTGGAGCGGGCCCGGCCCGTGCTCCTGTCCCGCCGCGGGTCCGCGGCGGAGCGCGGGCGCGAGGTCCTCGGTCCCGGGAGGCTGGAGCGCCTCTTCGTCCGCGACGAGGGGCGCATCGTTCCGCTTCCCGTCCAGGACATCGAGCGAGTCCAGGCCTGCGACGACGTGGTGCTGGTGCACTCCGGCGGACGCGTGTACCGGCTTGCGGTCACCCTGGGCGAGCTCGAGGAGCGGCTGGACCCGCGGGCCTTCGTCCGGGTGCATCGCTCCCACCTGGTCAACCTGAGTCAGGTCCTGTCCTTCGTCCCCACCGAGGACGCGCGGCTCCTGGTCACGCTCCGGAGCGGCACCACGCTCTTCGCCAGCCGTCAGCGGTCGCGCGAGCTGCGGGGTCTCGGGCGCTGAACAGGGGCGGCCCGTTCACCGGGGCCGGTGACCGCTCACCGGCCGGTGCCGACCGCTCGCCTCCCAGCGTGGACGGATGCCCGGGTGACGGCGAACGCTCCCGTGCATGCGCCCCTCGTCCCTGGCAAAGCTCCTCGTCGTCGCTGTGGGCTGTGCCACCTCTTCGCGTGCCCCCTCGAGCGAGGACCATCTCCTCCAGCTCGTCGAGCAGATCCGCCAGGCGGACTACGCAGGCGATCGGCAGGCGCTGGCCGACCTGCAGGGCAAGCTCGCCGCGGCGCCGACCGGCAATGCCCCGCGCTCGCTGGTGCTCTACTGGCGAGGGTTCGCGCTCTGGCGGCGGGCCATCAACGGGTTCAACGAGACGCCGACCCCTGGCGATCTCGGAACCGACGCGAGCGCAGCCACCAGGGAGTTCGAGGCCTCGCTGAAGGAGGACCCGAAGCTGGTCGACGCCCAGGCCGCGCTGGCGGCCTGCATCGGCCTGCAGATGTATCTCCACGGAACAGTGGACGACGAGATGCGGGCGATGCTCGCCCGGGTCAAGGCGCTGCTCGCCGAGGCTCAGGCGCTCGAGCCCGAGAACCCGCGACTGCTCTGGGTCCGGGGTCCGATGGAGTGGTTCACGCCCAAGGGCAGTCCCCAGGAAATGCTCGATGAGCGGCAGGCCAGGTCCATCGCCACGTACCAGCGGGGCCTGGGGGGACTTCCCGCGTCGCTGCGTTCCGGCCCCGAGCCGCTACGGCCCACCTGGGGCGAGCCCGAGCTGCACATGAGCCTCGGCTGGGCGTACTTGAAGAAGCGGGAGCCGGACGTTGCGCAGGCCGAGCTCCACGCTCGCAAGGCGCTCGCACTCGTGCCCAGCTGGCACTACGTGAGGGACATCCTCGTGCCGCAGATCGAGGCGGCTCGCACCGCCTCCCGCTAGCCCACGAGGCGGCACATCGCTGACCCAGGGTCCGCCGCAACTACATCCATGGCACGGGGGCTGCTTGGTCCCCGGTCATGGAACTGTGGCTCACTCTCCGTTTCCGCGGCGCTCCACTCGCGCTCCGCAACAGCTTCCCGCCGGAGCTGACCTTCATCGCCCGCCAGCTGCGGTCCCTCGATGGACCGGAGGTGGCTCCGAGCGAACGCATCTCCACTGCCTACGTGCAGGTCACCCCGGAGCAGGCGGAATCGCTGCTCTCCTGGGGCCGCATGCGGACGGTGGACGGACGGACCCTGCTCGCCTCGGCGACCTTCGAGGAGCGCTGGCGCCCGTCCGAGCTCCCGCCCGGTGGGGTGGTGGAGCTGGCGCGGGCCGGCGTGGTCGATGCGCCGGTCGTGCTCGCGCGCGGCCGGTCGCACCTCGCGTGGTGGGCCTGCTCGTACTGCGACCGCGTGCGGTCGGAGCAGGTCGGCTCGCTGGAGCTGGCCCTCGACGAGCCCGCCGACGTCGAGCTGCTCCACCGCGCCCGGCCGGAGCTCCTCCTGACCTCGTCCGGCGAGCTCGTGGTCTCCTCCCGTCTCCGGAAGGTCTTCGAGGGCCAGGGGCTCGAGACCCGCCCGGTGCTCGGAACGCGCGCCTGGCTCCAGGTGGGGATCGAGGCAACGGTTCCGCTCGCCTCCGTTCCGCCGCTGGAGGCGCACGGTGCGACGTGTCGGGGCTGCCGGGGGGAGCCACTGGTCCGCGCGGACGGCCCGGCGATCTCCGGCGGGGTCTGCGTCCTCCGTACCCGGCCCTGGACGCTGGCCGCGCGGTTGCCGCCGGGGGTGGCGCTCGCACGGTCCGAGCAGCGGCTCGGATTCCGCGGCGCGGTGCACGATGGGCCGGTCCATGCGATGGGGCTTCAGCTCGATCTCGACCTGCACCCCGGCCTCTTCGCCGCGCAGGGGAGCCCGGTGCTCCTCTCGAGCACGACGCTGGCCCGGGCCCTTGCCGACGCCGGAGCCGGGGGCCTCGAGGTGAGGCCGGTGAAGGCTCCGGGGAACGCCACCGCCCACCGCTCGCCGCACGCGGCGGCGTGAGCAGAGGTGTGACACGCGGGGCACACCTACCTGTGATCGCCCGGGCACAACCGGCGACCGCGTGTGCACAGCATACAGTGTGGTCGCCACTTTTCAGCCCTGGCACGCCAGGTGCTCCTGATTTCCGCCGTCTGGCCGTGCACGCGTAGGCTTGGAGACCGCTGTCCATGCCCCGAAAAACCCCTGCGGAGCCCGGTGAGCGCGCGCGTGCCTCCACCGCTGAGACGCAGGTTCGCCCCGAGGAGCGGCACCGGAACGCCCCCAGCCTCCTGGTGAGCTGCGCTGCGGGCGCCTGGGCGGTCCCGCTGGCGATGGGGAGGACCTACGTCCTGGGGCGGGCGCCGGAGTGCGAGGTGATGCTGGACGACCCGTCGGTCAGCCGCCGCCACGCGCTGCTCACCGTCTCCGGCCGGATCACCGTGGAGGACCTGGGGAGCACCAACGGGACGGCGATCCAGGGGCGGAGGCTCGCGCCCGGCGAGCGGGGTGTGCTCGCGCTGGGAACGGTGTTCGAGATCGGCTCGGCGACCATGGTGCTGCAGCGGACGCCGTCGGCCGGGACGCGCGCGCGCAAGACGCCGGCCGACATGCCGGGCACGGTGGTGCGCGATCCGGCGATGAAGCGGCTCTACGAAATGCTGGACGTCGTCGCGCCCACCGGCCTGAGCGTCCTCGTTCTCGGAGAGACCGGGGTGGGGAAGGAGGTCTTCGCCGAGGCCCTCCACCGGCTCAGCTCGCGCGTCGGCGCCCCGTTCCTCAGGCTCAACTGCGCCGCGCTCCCGGAGTCCATCCTCGAGGCCGAGCTGTTCGGCTACGAGAAGGGCGCCTTCACCGGGGCGACCCAGACCAAGGTGGGGCTGTTCGAGGCAGCGGACGGCGGCACGCTGTTCCTCGACGAGGTGGGGGAGATGGCGCCGAGCACGCAGACCAAGGTGCTGCGGGCGTTGGAGAGCGGCGAGGTCATGCGCCTCGGCTCCTCGACCACCCGCAAGGTGGACGTCCGCTTCCTCTCCGCGGCCAACCGCGACCTCCGGAAGCTGGTGGCCGCCGGGAAGTTCCGGGCAGACCTCTTCTTCCGGCTGAACGGCATCACCATGACGTTGCCGCCGCTCCGGAAGCGGCCCGAGGACGTGCTTCCGCTGGCCGAGGTGTTCCTCGAGCGGGCCGCGCGCAAGCTGGGGAGGCCGCCGCCGCGTCTGGGCGAGGAGGCCCGGCGGGCGCTCGAGGCGCATCCGTGGCCCGGGAACGTGCGCGAGCTGCGCAACGTCATCGAGCGGGCGGTGGTGCTCTGCCAGGGAGACGTCCTGCAACTCGAGGATCTCCTGCTCCACGAGGGGGAGATCGAGGGCGCCTCCGCGACGCCGGCGTCGGGGACGGCGACTCCGGTGCCGGGTCCGCCCGAGGACCAGCAGGTGACGGTGCGGCTCCCGGTGCGGCCCGGGTCGCCCGAGCTGAAGGGCAAGCTGGAGGAGTTCGAGCGGGCGCAGATCCTCGACGCGCTGGCGAAGACCACCGGGAACCAGACGCGGGCGGCGAAGCTGCTCGGAATCGCCCGGCGCACGCTGATCAAGAAGATGGTTCGCTACGGCATCGAGCGGCCACGCGCCGACGCGCGGGGCGGGCCGGAGAACGACACACGGCACTAGGCGGAGCGACCTAGGGGACGGTGGCGCCGGCCGTTCCGCTCACTGCGCCCTTGGCTGCGGTGAGGGTCACCATCCCGTGAGCGAGGGCCGTTGCCAGGCCCTGGGACAGCGCCGCGTTGGAGATGGCCACCACGCTCGGGTCGGACGAGGTCCAGGTGACCTCCGTGGTGAGGTCCACGACCGAGGTGTCGCTGAACGTCCCCAGCGCGGTGAATTGCTGGGTCGAGCTCCTCGGGATGGTGACGCTCGGCGGGGTCACCGCGATGGAGATCAGGATCGCATCGGTGACGGTGAGGGTCGCGCTTCCGGTCACGTTCCCCTGCACCGCCCGGATGGTCGTGGTGCCGGTGGAGAGTGCGGTGGCGAGCCCTGGCTCTCCGCTATTGGCGATCGACGCCACCGCGGCATCGGTGGACGACCAGCTGACGGTGGAGGTCAGGAGCTGCGTGCTTCCATCGCTGAAGGTGCCGGTGGCGACGAACGGCTCGGTCAGTCCACGGGGGAGCGAGACCCTCGCTGGCATGACGTCGATGGAGGCGAGGGTCGCCGCGGTGACGGTGACGGTCGTCGATCCCGTCTTCCCTCCGAATGTCGCGGAGACGTCCGTGCTCCCGATGTCGACGCCGGTGGCCAGCCCCCGGGTGCCATCGGCGTTGGAGAGGTTGGCCACCGTCTCGTCCTTCGATTCCCAGGTGACGAAGTCGGTGAGGTCGACGGTGCTCGCGTCGGAGTACGTCCCCGTGGCCGTGAGCTGCCGGGTGGTGCCCTTGGCGAGGGAGGGATCGGCCGGGGTGACGGCGATGGACTGCAGCGTGCCCGAGGTCACCGTGAGCAGCGTCGACCCGGTCGCCGAGCCCTTCGTGGCGCTGATGGTGGTGGTCCCTGCGGCGACGGTGCTGGCCAGTCCCTGCGAGCCAGCGGCGTTGGAGATCGTCGCGGCGGCGGTGCTCGACGAGGCCCAGGTCACCTGGGTGGTGAGATCCTGCGTCGTGTGATCGGTGAAGACTCCGGTGGCCGTGAAGGCGAGGGTGAGCGGCAACGGCCGGCGGGGCGTGGTGGGGGTGACCGAGATGGAGGCGAGGGTGGCCGGGGTGACGGTCAGGGTCGCCTGTCCGTGGATGGCTCCCAGCGTCGCCAGGATGGTCGTGCTCCCCTCCGTCAGAGCGCTGGCAAGACCGCGCGACCCCGCGGCATCGGAGATGGTGGCCACGCCGGTCATCGAGGAGGTCCAGGCGACCTGCATGGAGACGTCGTGGGTCGAGCCGTCGCTGTACGTTCCGGTGGCGGTGAACTGCTGGGTGATCCCCTTCGCCACCGACGGGGCCGGAGGTGAGACGGAGATCGACTCCAGCGTCGCCGCGGTGACGGTGAGCTTGGTCGACCCGGTCACGCCGCTCATCGAGGCGGAGATGTTGGCCGTCCCGGCTGCGACCCCGGTGGCCAGGCCGGCGCCGGAGACGGTGGCCACGGAGGCGGTGTCGGAGGCCCAGGTCACCTGACCGGTGAGGTCCTGAGTCGTTGCGTCGGAGAAGGTGCCGGTGGCGACGAGCTGCTGCGTGGTGCCCTTGGCGATGGACGGGTTGGACGGCGTCACGGCGATGGACTGCAGCGTGGCCGGCGTCACGGTGAGCATGGTCGAGCCGGTGATGCCGTGGCTCGCCGCGGTGATCGTGGCGGTGCCGGGAGCGATGGCGGAGACGAGGCCGGCACCGGAGACGGTGGCCACGCCGGCGGCACTCGAGGTCCAGGTCGAGGAGCCGGTGATGTCCTGGGTCGAATGGTCGGTGTAGGTCCCGGTCGCCGAGAGCTGGACGGTGGAGCGGCCCGCGAGCGTCGGATTGGCCGGGGTCACCCCGATCGACTCGAGGGTCTTCGAGCTGCTCGAGTGGTGACACGCGGCCAGGAGCAGGGAGCCCGACACCACCAGAGCGGGAATGACGAGGCGTGAAGTCGGTGAACGGCAGGAGCGGGTCGGTTCCACTGGGCACCTCCGCGAAGTGGGAGGCGCCGGTCGCGGTGCGGTCTTCGAAGCACTCGACTGACGAGGAGGCCCCCTCGCGTCGCCCCTCCAGTAGGCCCCGGTGCGGAACACGCCAAGGCACCGGCCCTGCGGAGATTCATCGGACGAACAGACCCGAGGCCCGCCTTCAGAAAACGCCAGGCATCTGCAACTGCCGGGAGGGCTCGCCCTACTGCCGCTCGTAGACCCAGGTGCCGCTCAGCGGCTTTCCGTCGGGCGTCTTGCCGGTCAACACCAGCGTCCGGGTCTTGAGGTCCCTGGAGAAGGAGACCTTCCCGGTGACGGTGACCGCTCCGCTCTTCTTGCTCACGACCGTGTAGTGGAGGTCGTCGACCTTCGTGAGCGCGCGGGTGTCGGTCGTGGGATCGCCGATGACGATGTAGTCCTTGCCGTCGGCCTTCCCCATCCACTCGTTGTGGATGGGGTTGCCGTCCTTGTCCACGCCGTCGACGGTGGCCTTCAACCGGTCACCGGACGAGGTCTCGTAGATGACGCGGGTGTTCTTCTGCGTGCCCTTCGGGATCTTCGACTTCGCTTCGTTGAGCTTCCACCGTCCGAGGTTCGAATCCGCGGCATGTGCGGACGCTGACGCCAGGCAGAGCGCCACCGCGAGCGACGTCGTCCACGCCTTCATCGTCGGGCTCCTCCGGGTTCTGGACTCAACAGTCTTGCATGGACCTCGGACAGTCGAGCCGGGTGGTGCTGGAGTTCGCCCGCCATGATCAGCCTGAAGATCAACGGGAAGTCGCATCAGTTGAACGTCCCCCCGGACATGCCGCTGCTCTGGGTGCTGCGTGACGTCCTCGGGATGAACGGAACCAAGTTCGGGTGCGGCGTCGCCCTGTGCGGTGCGTGCACCGTCCACCTCGACGGCATTCCCAGACGCGCCTGCGTCACCCCGGTGAGCGCCGCCGTCGGCCACTCCATCACCACCATCGAGGCGATCGGCAACACCGAGGTCGGGAAGCGGGTGCAGAAGGCCTGGCTGGATCTCGAGGTCGTCCAGTGCGGCTACTGCCAGTCGGGGCAGATCATGGCCGCGGCCGCGCTGCTGGCGAAGAACAAGGCCCCCGGCGACGCGGACATCGACCAGGCCATGTCGGGGAACATCTGCCGCTGCGGCACCTACCCGCGGATTCGCGAGGCCATCAAGCAGGCCGCCCGCGGACCCTCCACCGCGACGAAGGAGGGCTGACCGTGGACCCGATCTCTCGCCGCCAGATCCTCCTCGCCAGCGCCGCCGCCGGAGGAGGCTTCCTCCTGGGCTGGGAGCACGAGGCCGGCGCTGCCGTTCTCGCGGCGCCGGCCAAGGGGGGCCAGCCGGCCTTCATGCCGAACGGGTTCATCCGCGTCGGCCGGGACGGCCAGGTGACTCTGATCATGTGCCAGGTCGAGATGGGGCAGGGCACGTACACATCGATGTCCCAGCTCCTGGCCGAGGAGCTCGAGGTCGGGCTTGATCAGGTCACCGTCGAGCACGCGCCGCCCAACGACGCGCTGTACGCGAACCCGGCGCTCGGCGATCAGGAGACCGGCGCCTCGACCTCGGTGCGCATGTTCTACGAGCCGCTCCGCAAGGCAGGGGCGGCCGCCCGGACGATGCTGGTGACGGCGGCCGCTCACCGGTGGAACGTGGACCCGGCGTCCTGCCAGGCCGTGCGAGGCGTCGTCACGCATGCTGCCACAGGCCGGAAGCTTGCCTACGGAGCCCTGGCCGACGATGCGGCGAAGGTCCCGGTCCCGGAGAAGCCGCCGCTCAAGGACCCGAAGGACTTCAAGCTGATCGGAACTCCGGCCAAGCGCGTCGATGCCGTGGGCAAGGTCCACGGGACGACCGAGTACGCCATCGACGTCCGTCTTCCTGGCATGAAGATCGCCACCGTCGCCGCGAGCCCCGTCGTCGGCGGAAAGCTCGCCTCGATCGACGACGCGAAGGCCAAGGCCATCCCCGGGGTGCGGCAGATCGTCCA